>JBALXG010000223.1:0-5315 GCA_036961055.1 Leeuwenhoekiella sp.
TTTTTCGTACTTTGGTGTGGTTGACTTAAGTATAGAAAAATCGGCTTATTTATGGTTAAAATTGGTCATTTCGATACTTTTTTCGATATAAAAACAGAGCATGAAAAAAATACAAATGGTTGACCTTAAAGGTCAATATGAATTGATAAAAGAGCGCGTTGATAATTCTATTCAGGAAGTAATAGAAACCACAGCTTTTATAAATGGCCCAGAAGTACACTCATTTCAAAAAGAATTAGAAGAATATTTAGGTGTTAAGCACGTAATCCCTTGTGCTAACGGTACAGATGCTCTGCAAATTGCAATGATGGGTCTAGACCTTAAACCCGGCGACGAAGTTATTACAGCAGATTTTACTTTTGCAGCAACTGTAGAGGTTATTGCGCTGCTTCAACTTACTCCGGTTCTGGTAGATGTAAATCCGCATGGTTTTAATATTGATGTTGAAGCTATTAAAAAAGCAATCACGCCTAAAACGAAAGCGATTGTCCCGGTTCATCTTTTTGGGCAGGTTGCAGATATGGATGCGATTATGGCTATTGCCAAAGAACATAATCTTTATGTAATTGAAGACAATGCGCAGGGAATAGGTGCAAATTATACGCGTCGTGACGGAAGCACCGTAAAAACCGGAACCATAGGACATGTAGGGAGTACATCATTCTTTCCTTCAAAAAATCTGGGCTGTTATGGTGACGGTGGTGCGATTTTTACAAATAATGATGATCTGGCACATATTATACGCGGTATTGTAAATCACGGTATGTATGAGCGCTATCACCATGATGTTGTAGGCGTAAACTCCAGACTTGATTCTATTCAGGCGGCCGTGTTACGTGCAAAATTACCACACCTTGACAGTTATAATGATAAACGTCGTGAATCTGCCAGAAAATATTCTGCTGCACTTCAAGGGCATGATAAAATAACCGTCCCACTGATTTGTGATGTTTGCAACTGCCATGTTTTTCATCAATACACATTGAGACTTAAAAACACAGATAGAGATGCGCTGGTTAAGCATCTTAATGAAAAAGGTATTCCTTGTGGTGTCTACTACCCTATCCCGTTACACTTGCAAAAAGCATATGCAGATGATCGCTACAACGAGGCAGATTTTCCGGTTACAAATGAGTTGGTGAAAGAGGTTATTTCACTACCCATGCATACCGAACTTGATGATGAGCAAATTGATTATATTACCTCAACAATTCTTGAGTTTTTAAACTAAACCAATCCAAAATATGATCAAAAAACTACTGCTGCTTGTCTTTCTATTTGTATCAATAACATTTTCTGCACAGAATACATATCTGCAATGCGGTAAAATCATCGATACAAAAACAGGAAAAATACTTTCTAATAAAACTATCGTGGTTTCCGGCAACACGATTCAGGAAATTCGTGACGGCTTTATAAGCGGAAAAGGAGATGATAAAACCATCGACTTGCAGAAAAAGACTGTACTGCCTGGTTTTATTGATATGCATGTTCATATTGAAGGAGAAACAAGTCCTACGCAATACCTTGAAGAATTTACGCTAAACGACGCAGATGTTGCTTACAAAGCAGAAGAAATAGGAAAACGCACACTAATGGCAGGTTTTACTACAGTGCGTGATCTGGGTGGTAGCGGTGTAAATGTTTCTTTACGTAATGCAATAAATAAAGGTCTTGTAGATGGGCCACGTATTTTTACTGCAGAAAAAGCACTCGCGAGTACTGGCGGTCATGCAGATCCTACAAATGGTTACAGAAAAGATTTAATGGGAGATCCAGGTCCCAAAGAAGGCGTAGTAAATAGTGTAGATGATGCCAGAAAAGCAGTGCGCCAACGCTATAAAAATGGCGCCGACTGGATTAAAATTACCGCGACCGGCGGAGTTTTAAGTGTTGCCAAAAATGGCCAGAATCCGCAATTTACTGAAGAAGAAATTAAAGCTATTACTACGACTGCTGCAGATTATGGAATGAAAGTAGCCGCTCACGCACATGGTGATGAAGGCATGCAACGCGCTGTAAGAGGCGGTGTAAAAACCATTGAGCACGGTACACTTATGAGCGAAGAAACAATGGAATTAATGAAAGAATATGACACGTATTATGTGCCTACACTTTCTGCCGGAAAATATGTAGCCGAAAAGGCTAAAATAGAAGGTTACTATCCCGCGATTATCGTCCCAAAAGCACTGGAAATCGGCCCACAGCTTCAAAAAACGTTTGCCACGGCTTATAAAAAAGGAGTGAAAATAGCTTTTGGTACAGATGCAGGAGTTTTTCCTCATGGAGATAATGCTAAAGAATTTGGTTATATGGTTGAAGCCGGCATGCCTGCGATGGAAGCTATACAAGCTGCTACGGTGACTAGCGCTATGCTACTAGATATGCAAGATAAAATTGGCCAGATCGCTCCAGGTTTTTATGCAGATATTGTCGCTGTTGATGGTAACCCAATTTCTGATATTGCAACGATGAACAATGTCACGTTTGTAATGAAAGATGGAAAAATTTATAAAAACTAAAAAATACATCCAAACAACAAAAAACGCTTCCTTATCGGAAGCGTTTTTTGTTTAAAGCCATTCTGTTTTTTCTTCTATAGGTTTGCGTCTGCTTTCCGGGATTTCTCCATCAAAGTGACCTACATAAAAGAACCCGAGACATTTTTCGCCTTGAGCGAAATTAAAGAAATCACCCATATGGTTGATAAGACCTGGCGAACTCCAATATGCGCCCAATCCTTTATCGCTGGCAAGCAACCACATATTTTGCACTGCCATTGCTGTTGCGGCAATTTCTTCCCACTCTGGCAAGCTTTCTTTAGGATCACGCTGCATACAAATCGCAATAATTGCTCCTGCTAACAATGGTTTTGAAGCTAATTTTTTCTGAGTAAAACTAGAAAATTTATCTGCAGGGGTAATTTCTTCATATTTCTTTGCTAAAAAGTCGCTCAGCTTAGTAAGCGCTTCATTCTGTATAACTTTAAAACGCCACGGCTCTGTATGTTTATGTGATGGCGCCCAATTTGCGGCTTCTAATAATTCTTCAATATCCTTGCGAGCGATGGCTTTTTGGGTGTATTGCTCAGGATAAACAGATCGTCTATTTGCAATTATTTCTTCTAAATTCATATGATAATTTTCTGTTCAAATATAATAACGAAAGCATGAAAAACTAGAATAGACTTGTATTCAATACTTTCCTTAACAATTCATTAACCAATTTTTGTATATTTGCGGCAATTATAATGCAAATTATAATTAAACCCCAAAGACAATTACACATGAAACCTAATATCCAGACCTGGTTATTGCTGCTCCTTTTTGCGCTCCCAACTCATTATTTTGCTCAGAATAATAAGCTTGAACAAGCCAATAAAAAATTTGAACAGTACGCGTTTATAGATGCTCAAAAAATATATCTCAAACTTGCTGATGAAGGTTTTGAATCTGCAGAGCTTTTTCAAAATCTGGGCGACTCATACTATTTTAATGGAGGCTATGAAGATGCTGCAAAGTGGTATGGCAAACTTATTAATCAATATGCCAGCGATATAACTCCAGAATATTTCTTTCGATACGCGCAAACCTTAAAGGCGGTAAAAGATTATAAGCAGTCTGATGTGATTATGTCTCGCTTTAGAGAACTTAAAGGTGGTGACTCAAGAGCAGAGCTTTTTGAAGAGAAAAAGGATTATTTAAAGGATATAAGTTATATCGAAAGTACTTATGAGACTAAAAATCTAAGAGCAACTAACTCCAGATATTCTGATTTTGGCCCTATGATTTATGAGAAAAAACTCATTTTCTCATCGGCCAGAGATACGGGTGTTTTCTCAAGAAAGGTTCATAAATGGAACAACGAACCTTTTCTGGACTTCTACTATGCAAATATTAATGACGAAGGAGATTTAGGAATTGTTCACAAATTTGACGAAGGTTTAAATTCAAGATTTCATGAGTCTAACCCCACTTTTTCTAGCGATGGCAATACTATTTATTTCACCAGAAATAATTTTACAGATGGTCATAAAGAGAAAGATGAAAATGGTATTGTACGCCTAAAAATCTACAAGTCTCATAAAAAAGGCGAGAATGAGTGGAGCAAACCTGAGGAGCTACCATTTACCAGTGATGAATATTCTACAGCGCATCCTGCTCTTAGTCCTGATAACAAAAAGTTGTATTTCTCATCAGATATGCCGGGTACAATAGGTCAATCAGATCTTTGGTACGTAGATATTCTGGGAGATGATAAATATGGCGAGCCTCAAAATCTGGGTGCTTTTGTAAATACTGAAGGTCGCGAGAACTTTCCGTTTATAAGTAAAACAGGCAATTTATACTTCTCATCAGACGGGCGTCCCGGTTTGGGAGGTTTAGACATTTACGTTGCTGCACGCGATAGCGACAATAAGATTATACAGGTTTTAAATCTGGGCGAAAGTATTAATAGTCCATGGGATGATTACAGTTTTATCGTAGATGAAGGTAAAGACATGGGATACTTTTCATCAAATCGCTATTATGGTATGGGCGGCGATGATCTTTTTAAATTTACACGTACACCAGTAGAACTTCCTGTTTGTAAATCTACTATTACCGGCGTTGTAAAAGATAAGGACTTGCTATTTGCAATTCCTACAGCGACTGTTTCTTTGCTTGATATGGATGGCAATGTGATTCAAAAAGTAAATGTAAATGAAGAAGGGCGATTTGTGCTTAATCCTGTTTGCAATACAGAATATCTTGTGCGTGGTGAAGAACCTAATTACACCGCAGATGAAAAACTGGTTACTTCCCCGGGAGATGGCGCCTCAATAGAAGTAGAGTTGTTATTAACACGCAGAATACGGGAAATAAAAGAGGGCGATGATCTTGCTAAATTATTGAAACTTAAACCTATTTATTTTGATTTTGACCGTTTTAATATACGTCGAGACGCTGCTCTTGAGTTAACAAAAGTTCTTGCCGTAATGGAAACTAACCCAACGCTGGTAATTAGTGTGCGTGCACATACAGACAGCCAGGGTAGAGACAGTTATAACCTTTCCCTTTCTGAAAAAAGAGCGCAGGCAACTGTAAACTATCTTGTAGAAAAAGGTATTAGTCAAAATCGTATAAGCGGCAAAGGTTACGGCGAGCAGCAAATTATCAATGGTTGTATAAACGGAGTAGACTGTACAGACGAGCAACATCAACAAAACAGGCGTTCTGAATTTATAGTAGTGCGCTATTAAAAAATGGCTATTATTACCCTAAAATCGGAGATTTTATATCAAAAAACGAACTAGTCTAAAATCAAAAACCTGA
>JBALXG010000224.1:0-5269 GCA_036961055.1 Leeuwenhoekiella sp.
GGGATTAACGTTGAAATTAAAAACGGAGTTGGTGCTGCTGACAAAATTAAAGTATGGAATCCTGTGAAACCTGCCGAAAATTTTGGTGGCGCATAATTTTTAAACTTTTTGTAACATAACTTCTTTTTCTTATACTAATCATCCAGAAAACAAATTATGAAGAATTTTTTTCCCTTAATAATCACAATTTTTCTTGTCGGCACCATGAATGCGCAGGATAGTGGCCAGGATAAAAAATGGACATTGCAGGAATGTGTTGCCTATGCATTAGAAAATAACATTTCTATTCAACAGGCAGAATTAGATTCGGAAAATGCAGCATTAGACAAGCTGGATGCTTTTGGTAATCTTATCCCGGCAGTAAATGCAAATGCTACTAATTCCTGGAATACCGGTCTTACTCAAAATGTTACCACGGGAGTACTTCAAACTCAAACTACGCGTAACTTTTCTGCTGGTATTTCGGCAAGTGTTACACTTTTTGATGGGTTACGTAATTTTAAGCAATTTCAAAGAGCCAAACTCGCTAAACTCGCAACACAGTATAGTCTTGACAAGATTAAAGACGATATCTCACTGGCTGTAGCAAATAATTTTTTGCAAATTTTATTAAACAAGCGCAATCTGGAAGTTGTTGTATCTCAAAACGAAGTAACAAAGGAACAGCTGGATAGAACACAAGAACTTGTAGATGGAGGCGTGTTACCTAAAGGAGATTTGTTAGAAATACGGGCTCAGGATGCTAATGAGCAGCAAAGTATCGTAGCTTCAGAAAATGCTGTACAAATATCATTAATCAGTCTTGCTCAACTCTTACGTGTAGAAGATTATAAGAACTTTGATATTTCAGATGATGAATATCTAATAATGGGTGATGAGATATTAGATTACACACCTACAGAAATAGTTGCCAGCGCTAAGGAAAACAGAAAAGAGATCAAAATCGCCGAAATGAATGCAGAATTGGCACAAAAGGATATAGAAATCGCCAGAGGTAGTTCATGGCCTACGTTAAGCGCGTTTGTAAATTATAATACAAGGGAATCAGGAGCCGGACAATATTTAGATCCTATTATAGATCCAGATGAGCCCACTCGTGAAATAGGTTTTGTAGAGTCTACAGGAGATGTTGTTGTTTCTCCTAATACACTTTCAACTATAGGAAAGCCTCTGCCATTTTTTGATCAGTTATATTTAAATGATGGTATAAATTATGGATTTCAGTTAAATGTGCCTTTGTTCAATGGTTTTGCGGTACGCAATCAGATAAACCGAAGCAGAGTAAATGCCAAGAGTGCAGAGCTTAACTTAGAACAAACTAAGCTAGATCTCGAGTCAAGTGTTTATCAGGCTTATCTTGATGCAAGGAGTGCTCGCAAGGCTTATGAGGCAGCAGAGGTTGCAGCAGAAGCTCAGGAACTTGCTTATGAGTATGCAAAAGACAGATATGATGTTGGGCTTACTAATGCTTTTGACTTTAGCCAGAGTAAACAACGCTACGATAATGCTCAAATAGAACTCAATCGCTCAAAATATGATTATATATTCCGTATTAAAGTGGTAGAGTTGTATTTTGGTATTCCTATCTCAGAAATAAAATTTTAAAACATGAGTAAAAAAACGATTATAATAATTGTTTCTGCCGCTGTCCTTCTAATTGTCATTTTGGTAGGAGGTAAGAAAGCGGGCTGGTTTGGTAATTCCGGCGAATTCAAATCTGTTGAGGTTAAAGAAATACAGAAAATGAATATTGTCGAAACAGTAGCCGCTACAGGAAAAATTCAGCCTGAGATAGAGGTTAAAATTTCATCAGAAGTCTCAGGAGAAATAATTGAACTTCCGGTAAAAGAGGGTCAGCAGGTTACTAAAGGAGATTTGCTTGTGCGTATAAATCCAGATCTTGTACAATCTGCATTAACGCAGTCACAGGCCTCACTTCAAAATATAAAAGCTGGTTTAGCACAAGCCGAAGCTAGTCTTAAAATAGCCGAATTAAATTATAAAAGAAATGAGCCATTATTTGATAAAGGTGTTATCTCAAAGTCTTCATGGGATCAATCTGTTTCTGAATATGAAATTGCACAGGCAAATGTAAAATCTGCATACTATAGTGTGCAAAGTGCTTCTGCTAATGTAAAACAATCACAGGATAACTTAGAGCGTACGACTATTTATGCACCTATAAGCGGTACTATATCAAGTCTGGATGTTGAGTTAGGAGAAAGAGTAGTAGGAACAGCTCAAATGGCAGGTACAGAGATTATGCGTGTCGCAGATCTTGCTAATATGGAAGTAGAAGTTGATGTTAATGAAAATGACATTGTAAAAGTTAATATAGGAGATTCAACAAACGTTGAGGTAGATGCTTATTTAAAAACTGTTTTTAAAGGCCAGGTGACCGAAATAGCAAATTCTGCAGAAGATAATCTCACTGCAGATCAGGTTACAAATTTTAAGGTAAAAGTGCGTATTCTTGAATCATCATATCATAATCTTACCGAAGGGAAACCTGAAAGCTATTCACCATTTAGACCTGGAATGACAGCTACTGTAGACGTTATTACCACAAGCAAACCAAATGTTTTAGGTGTGCCCATAAGTGCGATTGTAATAAAAGACGATACATCTTCAACTAAAAAGCCGGCTACTGGTGCTCCGGTTGTTTCCAGCGGAAATAAACAATTTGAATGTGTATTTGTTAAAAAAGGAGATGAAGCTGTGTTGAGAGTGGTAAAAACCGGTATACAGGATGATACTAATATTGAGATAACTTCTGGTCTTGAAGCCGGGGAAGAAGTAATAGTTGGGCCTTATACCACGGTTACAAAGAGTCTTAAAAACGGCGATAAAGTAGAAGAAGATAAAACTGGTGGAGTTGCAGTAGCGGAAAATTAATTTATGGCACTAATACTTTGTCTGGAGACAACCACTACAAATTGTTCTGTTGCGATTGCTAAGGATGGTGAAGTACTCATTCTTAAAGAAGATATGGGGCTTAATTACTCCCATGCAGAGCGATTACATAAATATATAGCTGAAGTTCTTAAAGAGGCGTCAATAGATAAAAAAGAGCTTAATGCAATAGCTGTAAGTGAAGGTCCGGGATCGTATACAGGACTAAGAATAGGAGTGAGCAGTGCAAAAGGTTTATGCTTTGCGCTTGATATACCTCTCATCGCGATAGATACTTTGCAGGCTATGGCAACTCAGGTAAGTCAACCTTCAGATTCTATTATACCGCTTCTTGACGCACGCAGAATGGAAGTCTATTGTGCGGTTTTTGACAGTCAATACCAGAAACTGACAGAAACAAAGGCAAAAATTGTAGATGCTGAATCTTTTAAAGAATACTTAGAGAAAGGAATAACTGTATTTATAGGAAATGGAGTCGAAAAATTTAGTGAAATTATAAATAATCCTAAAGCTGTTTTTATACCAGAAGCTTTACCTTCTTCAAAAGAAATGGCATCTTTAGCCGAGGCTAAATACAAAATAAGCGACTTTGAAGATGTCGCTTATTTTGAACCTTTTTATTTAAAAGACTTTTTAATTACAAAGCCTAAAAAGAAGTAAATTAATCTTCTTCATTATAAATATGTACATCGCGCTGTGGAAAAGGAATTACTATTCCCTCAGCTTCTAATCTGCGTTTTCCTTCTTCCAAAATATACCAGCGTAAATTCCAAAAATCTTCATTTTTAGCCCAATATCTTAAAGATAAGTTTACAGAGCTATCAGCAAGTTCGGCAACTACAATCATAGGTGCAGGATGTGGGTCTCCCAAAATAGTTTCCTGTTCATTAACCAGACCTAGTAAAATATCTTTTGCAAGTTTAATATCACTATCATAATGTATACCCCAGGTTTGCGCCTCTCTGCGTATCCCGGTAGATGTATAATTTATAATATTGTCGTTAGAAAGTTTTCCATTGGGAATGACCGCTTCCTGATTTCCAAATGTAATTATGCGCGTATTAAAAATTGAAATCTCCTTTACCGCACCATCAACACCTTGTGCAGATATCCAATCACCCACTTTAAAAGGCTTTAAAAGAAGTATTAAGACACCACCCGCGAAATTAGAAAGAGATCCCTGTAACGCTAAGCCTACCGCAAGACCAGCAGCCCCTATTACAGCAACTAGAGATGCAGATTGTACACCTAATTGTGTGATAACGAGAACAAATAAAATTATTTTTAAAGCCCAGTTTATAAGATCTGCGATAAACTTCTCAAGGGTTATTTCATAATCCTTCCGTTCAAAAAATTTATGAACAAATCTATTTATAAACTTAATTACCCATAATCCTACAAAAAGCAGCACTATTGCTGTAATAAGGTTTGGTAAAAAATCTATGAACTTAGTTACAAAGTGCTCTGCGTATTGTGTGTATTTTTCTGTATCCATAGTATTATTTAAATTTTTGCAAATTTCAGCATTCTATTACTAGTGTTAAAATCTTAACTGTTTAATTAAAGTTAATTTTCTAGCAGCTTTAAAGCTTCATTGACTGTTTTTACTGGTAGTTTGCAAGCGTTATTGACGCATACATATATCCATGTGTTATCATCATCCCAGCGACCTTCAAATACCTCAATGTTTTCTTGGTCAGTTTCAGTTGATGCAATAACCGCATTTGGGATATAGTGCGTGTTCATTTCATTTCTTATAGCCTTAGCATTTTTACCAGCAATGACAATTTCATAAAATGGTTTTGTATAATTAAGTGTCAGGTCAAGCCAATTGCTATAACTTGATGGATAACTTTCAATATCAGTACTTACATTATGTAGCATTTGTGCAGCTTTCTCATTATAATCCATATCGAAAGTAAGATGGCTCAGTTTAAATAGATTTTTTGCCATTATAGAGTTTGAGGCCGGAATAACATTATCCATATATTCTATACTTCTCGTAATCAGGGAAGAATCCTCATCAGAGGTGAAATAAAACATCCCGTTTTCTGGATTATAAAAGTGATTTATGGTGTATTTAGTGAGGTTTTGGGCCAAATTAAGCCATTTTTCATCTGAAGTAACTTCAAATAAATTAATGTATGCTTCAATAGTTGCCGCATAATCTTCCAAATAAGCGTTAATAGTACTTTTACCTTCTTTATAATTTCGGTTAAGTCCGCCATCTTTTCTTAACTGATTATCTTTAATGAAATTGGCATTTTTTAGTGCTAAATCAAGAAATTCCTGATCATTAAAAACTCTGTAGGCATCAACTAATCCATTAGTCATTAAACTATTCCAGCCGGTTAGT
>JBALXG010000225.1:0-5259 GCA_036961055.1 Leeuwenhoekiella sp.
ATCTAGGTTTTTGTTCAGTCATCCATTCCCGATTATTATTCTCTTTAATTTCTGTTAGAAAATCAAGAATATCAGGATAAAGTTGTGTCATATTAATTTAATTTCTGCTAATCTAATTATCTCCTTTTTATATCTAAAAATCGGCTTTTAAAGCCATTTTTTTCGTTTAAAATACCAGATCAATCCCAGGCAAACGATGGCCATGGCTCCCAATAAATAAAAGTAGCCATACTTAAATTGAAGCTCAGGCATATATTTAAAATTCATCCCGTATAAACCGGCCATAAAAGTAAGTGGAATAAAAATACTTGCCATTATGGTTAGTACTTTCATTACTTCATTCATTTTATTACTTATGGTTGTCATATACATATCCATAAGTCCCCAGGTCATTTCTCTATAAACCTCAATACTTTCATACACCTGTACAACATGATCGTATAAATCGCGTATGTATGTAAAAGTACGTTCATCAATGAGCGAAGCATCTTGTTTTTCAAGCCTGCTCACTACTTCTCTAAATGGATAGACAGCTTTACGCACGCGTAATACTTCGCGTTTTAAGTCCTGAATATCCTGAGTAATGTCTTCTTCAACATGGTTTAAAAATAAATCATCTTCCAGCTGTTCTATCTTATCACTCATATGCTCTATTAAGATAAAATAATTGTCTACTACAGCATCCATAATTGCAAACATCAGGTAATCTGCCCCTTCCGTTCTTATACGTCCTTTAGCATGAGCTATACGTTGCCTAAGAGAATCAAAAACGTCTCCATCAGACTCCTGAAAAGTCAAAACGTAATCATGACCTAAAACCAGACTTATATGCTCATTTACAAATTCTTCATTTTTATTGAAATAAAGCATCTTAAAAACTACAAATAGGTAATCAGGAAATTCATCAAGCTTTGGTCTTTGATTAGTATCTACAATGTCCTCAAGAGTAAGAGGATGTAAATTATAATGCAACCCCAGCTGTTCTATTTGATCGGTACTGTTAAGCCCATTTACATTTATCCAGCTTATATGCCCACTTGCCATTTTATTAAAACCAACTGTAACATCTGTACTGGATAGACTCTGGTAATAATCTGTAGAATAATCTATGACTTCTATATGTATATCGCTACCAGCTTTATTACCGGTGTAAGTAAGTGTCCCAGGGACGTCATTTTTAATCTTTCTTTTCTTCTTTCTTATATGTGGAAGCCTGGGTTTTCTTATTTTCATACGTTTTGCCATAACACGCTTTTGTAGCTCCTAAAAATAAAAAAAGTCCATCAAACGATGGACTTTTTATTATTTAATAAAAATTTTATTATGCGTGTTGTAGCTCGTGTTTTCCCTCTTTTATTTCCTCAATTAATTTTGAGTTAAATGCTGGAAGATCATCTGGATTTCTACTGGTTACAAATCCTTCATCTACAACTACTTCTTTATCTACCCATTTTGCTCCTGCGTTTACAAGATCATCTTTAATAGTATGATAAGATGTCATTTCCCTACCATCTACAACTCCGGCGCTAATTAGCGTCCAGGCGGCATGGCAAATTGCAGCAACTGGTTTGTGTTGTTCAAAAAAGTCCTGTACAAATTTTAAAGCTTCTTTATTAGTCCTTAAATTGTCAGGATTCATTACTCCACCAGGTAACATTAATGCATTGTATTGATTAGCATTTACCTGATCTATTGTTTTATCAACATCATATTCTTCAGACCAGTGATCTTTATCCCAAGCTTTAATCTTTCCTGCTTTAAGGCTCACGATATCTACCTCAAAACCTTCATCTTTCATCGCTTTTAAAGGAGAAGTTAATTCAACTTCTTCAAATCCGTTTGTAGCTAATATTGCAATCTTTTTAGTACTCATATTGTTGGTTTTTAGTTCGACAATTAATTCATTACAAAGATAGGCAGAGCATGTGCGCATTGGGGTTAAAGGAGTTATAAGCCAAAGCTAAAAAAGGTTAAAATATAGAGGAAACGAGCTTATATTGTTAAAAGCTTTAGATTAGAATTATTTATCGCTCTCAGAATTTAGATAGTTAGTGCCTATTAATGAAGTTTCATTAAGAATGAGACCAGAAGCCGCTGCTATATGGGTCAATTTTATTTCATTTTCAGGTAAAAGAACGGCTTTGATTTCATCTAAAGTGAACTTCCCTGTGCCCAGATCAAAAAGTGCTCCCATCATCAGACGAATCTGATGTCTTTTAAAACCCATTCCTTTTACACGCAGCAAATAACTTTTTTCAGGAAAGAAATTGGCAGAATAAACCGTGTTTTCTGCAATCTCACAGCAGTCAATTGTCATTGTAGTAATAGTCTGCTCTTTAGGTTTATACGTGAAATTTATAAAATCGTGTGTCCCTTCCATTAATTTTGCGGCTTCTTTCATCAGCTCAATATCGAGGTCTTCCAAAATATTCACCATAAATGGCGCCGCAAAAGGGTGGTTTTTTTCACCAAAAGAAAACAGATATAAATACTCTTTAATTTTAGGATGCCGAATGATATTAAAGTCAGCATCTGTTTCTTCAATTGCTAAAGCCCGAATATCTGGCGGGAGATTTTCGTTCAAAACAGGCAGAAAATCGGTTAAATCAAGGGGTTTTTCGTCAAGAAATAATTCAATATAGGTTTCATTTACAGAAACTTTAGAATCAGTTCTTCCGGCTGCAAGTATTTTAAAATTAGACCTGTCCAGAATATATTTCAACGTGCGCTGCACCATACGTTCTACTGTGGGTCTCTCAGGTTGCTTCTGCCAACCGTGATAGCGGAAACCCAGATATTGTAACTTAATGATGTAATAAAATCGTTTTCTAAACATACTGTAAAAATAACTCCTTTTGCCAGAATGCACAGTTCTTTTCTAACTCCTGTAAGCTTCTGGTATAATTTCTACTACTATACTTATATATTGGCTAAATTTGAAATTGGATTTAAATCTTCAATGTGGAAAAGAAAGAAATCATAAAACAACTAAGGCAGCATAAAAAAAATGCCAACCTCAATTTTAAACTGAAAGAGAACACGCAATTATTTACTGAAAAACTATTTCATACATTATTTGATTATCATACAGATCTAGAAGTAAATCTCGATGAACTACAAACAATCTTTACAGAGTTAGTTGATCTTGCCTGTTGGGAAACAGACAAAAAATGTTCTAAAATATGGGATAATTATGTAGCTAACCTTCCCGAAATTTTACGAAAGCTTAATCTTGATGCTCAGGCTATTTTTGACAATGATCCTGCAGCTCGTTCAATTGAGGAAGTTTACCTTTCTTATCCTGGTTTTTACGCGATCGCTGTGTATCGCTTTAGTCATGACTTATATAAAAAAGGATTTCCTATCGTGCCTCGTTTAATGACCGAGTATGCGCATTTTCTTACAGGCGTAGACATTAATCCCGGAGCTCAAATAGGGGAATATCTCTTTATAGATCACGCAACAGGGATTGTTATTGGGGAAACCGCCATTATTAAAGACCACGTAAAATTATACCAAGGTGTGACTTTAGGAGCTCTTAGTGTAAACAAAGAACTTGAGAACATAAAACGGCATCCAACTATCGAAAATAATGTCACTATTTACGCTAACGCTACGATTTTAGGTGGAAACACTGTCGTGGGCGAAAACAGCATCATTGGCGGAAATGTTTGGCTCACAGCTTCGGTCCCACCCTTTTCACTGGTTTCTCACAGACCGGAAATACAAATACGCGAAATTGCAAAAAATGAATTATAATCTTGAACGCCTTATTGGCAATACTCCCTTGGTAGAATCTAGGGTTCTCCAAACAAATCCTAACGTAAAATTGCTTTTTAAGCTAGAAGGTGATAATCCCGGCGGAAGCGTAAAAGATCGTGCGGCTTACAACATGATTAAAAGTGCCATGGAACGCGGCGAAATCGATAAAAACACCAAGCTTATTGAAGCCACCAGCGGAAATACGGGAATTGCACTGGCTATGATAGCGAGTATTTACGGACTTTCACTTGAGATCGTAATGCCCGAAAATTCAACTAAAGAACGAGTACAGACCATGCGTGCGTACGGCGCAACAGTTATTCTTACTTCAAAAGAAGTTGGAATTGAAGGGGCTCGTGATTACGCTGAAGCGAAAGTAAAAGACGAAGGTTTTTATATGTTTAACCAGTTTGGCAATCCCGATAACTGGAAAGCGCATTATAAAACTACCGGACCTGAAATCTGGCGGGACACCGAAGAAAAAGTAACGCATTTTGTTTCATCTATGGGAACTACGGGAACTATTATGGGAACTTCCACTTTCTTAAAAGAAAAAAACAAAGACGTTCAGATTGTGGGCGTGCAACCTACAGACAATTCCAGTATTCCCGGAATACGCAAATGGCCTCAGGAATATTTACCTAAGATATTTGACGCTAAAAAAGTTGATCGCATAATGGAAGTGAGTGAAGCCGACGCGCGGATTATGGCTAAACGACTGGCTAAAGAAGAAGGCATTTTCTCCGGAATGAGCAGTGGCGGAGCTACTGTAGCCGCTTTACGCTTATGCGAAGAGCTGGAAGAAGGCATTGTGGTTTCTATAATCTGTGATCGTGGAGACCGGTATCTGTCTTCAGACCTGTTTGATGAATAAATTTTGCTAAGTCAAAATCTTTTGGATAATTCTAAAGCAAAGCAGTATCAGGGATTTTTACAAACTCCTGATCTGTTTTTGCCAGATTACTTAGGTTTCCAAGTTTTTGATAGTTCGACTCTACATTTAGAAAATGTCTCTACCCTATTAGTTCCAAAAAATATCCGGCTTGGGCAGCGTATGGAATACTTTATGGAAGCAGCGATTAATGCTACTCCACGTTACGAACTTATCGCCAAAAACCTTCAAATCATACACAATAAGAGAACGCTGGGAGAAATTGATTTTTTAATTCGAGATTTAAACGAAAACAAAGTTATCCATCTCGAACTCGTTTATAAATTCTATCTGTTCGATCCGCTTTACAGCGAAAACAAATATGCTTGTTGGATTGGTCCAAACCGCAAAGACAGCCTTCCTTTAAAAATTAATAAATTGCGAGAGCATCAACTCCCCTTACTTTATAGACCAGAAACTCTCCCTTTTCTATCAAAAATCGGCTTAAAACCCGAAAAAATCGAACAAAAAGTCTGCTTTAAAGCTCAGCTATTTACCGATTTTAGGAGTAAAAAAGCCGATTTTAAGGGCTTAAATCCCGATTCTCAAGTAGGTTTCTGGCTATC
>JBALXG010000226.1:0-5241 GCA_036961055.1 Leeuwenhoekiella sp.
AGAAACCGTCCATGAGCCGCCTTCAATTGGGGCTTCTGGTAATGACGTGTCACCCAACTCAAATGTTACATCTTTAATATCAATGTCAAAATATTTTGCCGCTATTTGAGACATAACAGTATATGTTCCTGTGCCTATATCTGCAGTCGCACTGCTTATAATAAGTTTTCCAGTATTATCATATTTAGCCTTGGCTGAAGATTTTTGCTGCATTGCTTCCCAAATCCCGGTTGCCATCCCGTAACCTATAAGATCATTGCCTTTTTTTACAGATCTGGGTTTTTGTTTACGCTTATCCCAATTAAACCGCTCAGCACATTCATGATAACATTTGCGCAATTCTTTGCTGGAAAATGGTTTGTCTTCATTTTGATCACGCTCTGCATAATTTATTAGTCTGAATTCAAGTGGATCTATACCTGCTTTTTCGGCTAATTCATCTATTGCACATTCCAGCGCATACATTCCTGAAACACCGCCTGGCGCGCGCATATCCATAGGTGTATATGCCTGTACGGGTACAAGTTGATAGTCTAATTTTACATTATCACATTGATAAACTAGCCCAGACCAGTCAACAACAGTTTCATTATATTTTTCAAAATAGGAGGTTTCGCCAAAGGAAGTATGTTGAATGCTGGTTAGAAAACCGTTAACATCAGCAGATAATTTCATCTGGTGAATGTTTGCAGGGCGATGACCAAAACTAAACATTTGCCTTCTTGTAAGGGCAACCCTAACTGATCGCTTAAGCTCAGTAGCTGCAAGAGTGGCCAAAAATAGCTGATATTGAGGTCGCAAACCTGAGCCAAAAGCTCCTCCTACAAAAGGTGATTTTACCTGTACCTTATCTTTTTCTAATCCAAAAACTCCGCAAACATATTGCTTGCTGCTAGCTACACCCTGTATTTTATCATAAACCAATAAATCCCCATCTTCCTTATAAATCACTGTGGTTGCGTGAGGTTCCATAGGATTGTGATAATGGCGAGGTTGCTCATATTCGGTCTCTATTTTATGTACAGAACTTTTATAAGCTGAAGGGGCATCACCACGGGGTTTTGCAGGCGGTTTCACACCTTCATGAGATGCATTGCTAAGATTCTCCCTTAAAGTAGCGACAAAAGGCTCTTCGGAATACTCTACATTAATAAGACTCGCAGCATAACGAGCGATTTCAAAACTTTCACCTACTATAAGAGCTATTGGTTGACCATTGTAGAGAACATTGTCATTATAAAGCGGCCTGAAAGGACTACCCGGAGGAGCCAGAGGATCACTATAATCTGAATTTTTATTTAGATATTCGGGTAAATTTAAATGTGTAAACACTTCTAAAACACCTGGTAGAGTTTTAGCTGCCGTAGTATCTATTCCTGTGATTTTACCGTTTGCAATTGAAGACTCCACAACATAACCATAAGCTAAATTTTCATCTTTAAATTCGCCAGAATAAGTCGCTTTTCCCGAAACTTTTAATGGGCCATCAACGCGGGTAATAGATTGACCTATATAATTATTTGAAACCATTATTTTACAGTTTTAGATTTTGCAGTTAGTAGTGCCCGTACGATAGCCCTTTTAGCCAATACGATTTTAAAATCATTGTCGCCAAATCCTTTGGCTCCCGCTAAAAGATCTTCAGCCAGAGCGAGAAAGTTTTCTTCAGTTGCAGATTTACCAATATATTTTTGCTCAACTTCTACTTTACGCCAGGGCTTATGCGCGACACCACCTAAAGCAACCCTGATTTCTTTTATAGATTCATTTTCTATTTCTATTGCCGCTGCCACAGAGACTAATGCAAAAGCATAAGATTCCCTGTCCCTTATTTTTAGATAGGCTGAATGTGATTTAAAACCTTTTGCAGGTAAATCTATAGAGGTGACGACATCTCCAAGATTTAAATTATTGTCCTTTTCTGGTTTATCTCCAGGAAGACGATGAAAATCTAATATTGACATACTACGATCTCCTGATGGCCCAGTGATATTTACTTTAGCATCCAGAGCTGCAAGAGCCACACACATATCTGATGGGTGAGTGGCAATGCACTGCTCACTCGTTCCTAAGATTGCATGTATACGGTTAAAACCATTTATTGCTGAACAGCCACTTCCCGGTTCTCTCTTATTGCACGGTGTTGTTGTGTCATAAAAATAGTAACAGCGGGTGCGCTGCATGAGATTTCCGCCATCTGTAGCCTTATTTCTTAATTGGGCTGAAGCTCCAGATAAAATAGCTTGAGCAAGCATAGGATAATTGTGCGCAACTTGGGCATGATAAGCTGTATCAGCGTTAGTCGCTAAAGCGCCCAATCTAATTCCGCCATCGTCAGTTTGTGAAATTGTTTCTAATGCCAGTTTAGTGATATCAATGATTTCGGATGGATTCTCAACCCGATATTTCATCAAATCCACCAGGTTAGTTCCTCCCGCAATGATTTTGCTGGTTCTATTTTGGCTAGCTTTTACTGCTGTGTCTACAGAATCAGCTTTTTTATAACTAAAATCGTTCATAATTATAGCTGATTTTTAAGTGATGATTGTTCTTTTACTTCAACTACAGCCTTATAAATATTTGTATAAGCACCACATCTACAAAGGTTGCCACTCATAAGATCTTTAATTTCATCAGGGCTGTTGCCTACACCTCGATTAATCATGCCTATTGCAGAACAAATTTGACCAGGAGTACAGTAGCCACATTGATACGCATCATGTTTAATAAATGATTCCTGCATAGGATGCAAATTGTCAGGAGTGCCCACACCTTCAATTGTTTTTATCTCACAGTCTTCATGCATAACGGCAAGGCACAGACAGCTGTTTACATTTTTACCATCAATAAGGACTGTACAAGCGCCGCATTGACCATGGTCACAACCTTTTTTAGTTCCCGTTAAACCCAGGTGATCTCTCAGGGCATCTAGAAGAGTAGTGTAAGGAGCTATATTAAGAGTGTGTTCTTCAGAATTTATGGTAAGGACAATTTCCCTTGACTGTGTCGAGCCAATATCAATTTCCGATTTTTTTTGTGCTAGTTCAGAATTCATAATTCAAATAGGATTAGTTAGTAAATAAAAAGGACATGTCTAAAATTTTAAATCCCAGAACTATTTAACTTCGTAAATGGTATTGGGACTAAGGTGTTAATCTTAGAATGCTTCAGGTAATTTTTAAAAATAATATATTCTTTTTCAGAATTATTTAAAAAAAACATAAAACGAATCTATTTTACTAAGTGTCTGAAAAAGTAGGTCTAGAGCATTTAATACTATGATTCTACAGTATAATTTTTGAAATTAGTGTAAAGTAATTTATAGATTATAAATACACTGTGTAGATTAGAAGATTTTACTTTTGAAATCAAGCTTTTTAAGCTAATTAGATTTTCTGCCCATAGTACCCTATTCTTAGGCCCAGTATTGGTAATTAAAAACTAATTATTTAATGATTTTTATAAATAAAATAATTGTCTTTAGCAATAAAACAATATATTGAGATGATTTTTAGAAATTAACTGTGTTAAATTTAAATCACTTTAATTGTAAAAACTTGATTTTTAGATAATTAAAAATTGGAGATATTGTTAAGCTGAAGTAGAAATGGGTGTTGTTAATAAATTATTCTATTTTTGTAACCTTAAAAGGTTTAAATCCCTAATCTTTTATTATACAAATTAAATGGGCCCCAAACTCAGAAAATTGTTTATTCTATCAGTGTTGGCATTATGTCATTCTATGACATATGCTCAGGATAAAAATGCTCCGCCAGCACCTATGAGATCGGCTTCTACTCCGCCCCCCTATGGTCTTCCTGTTCCTTTAGATGATTATGTTTTTATTCTTTTTGCCGCAGCAATACTCTTGGGCGCCTGGTTCGTAAAGAAAAATGAGTCTAAGAGTTTAGATTCATAAGTCTGCTCACATATTTTCCTATAACATCAAATTCAAGATTAACCCATTCTCCTTTTTTTAAATCATGAAAAGCTGTGTGCTCAAAAGTATAAGGTATAATTGCGACGCTAAACTCAGATTTTTCAGAATTTAAAACAGTCAGACTTACGCCGTTAACGGTTATAGATCCTTTTTCTATTGTTACGTTGCCTGTTTCAGAATTATATGAAAAGGTAAAAACCCAACTTCCATTTTCTTCGCTAA
This sequence comes from Leeuwenhoekiella sp., assembly GCA_036961055.1. Classification (GTDB taxonomy): domain Bacteria; phylum Bacteroidota; class Bacteroidia; order Flavobacteriales; family Flavobacteriaceae; genus Leeuwenhoekiella. The sequence continues at coordinate 4,163 of JBALXG010000226.1, forward strand.
TTGATTTGCAGATTGCGGTTTGATCTACATGTCCCTGAACAAGGTGACCATCAAGCCTCGAGCCTAAAATCATTGCGCGCTCGAGGTTAATCATTTGGCTTACGTGCAAATCACCAAGATTAGATTTTAATAATGTTTCGGCTATAGCTGTGACTGTATAGTTGCCATCACCTAACTTAATGACGGTAAGACAAACGCCATTATGTGAAACGCTCTGGTCTATTTTGAGTTCGTCTGCAAGTTTGCTTTTGATAGTAATATTTAGATTTCCTTTATCTTTATCAAGCTTTATAACTTCCCCTAAATCTTCTATTATACCTGTAAACATTGTTGCGATTTATTTAAGTACTTTTGTGTGGTAAACTTACAAAACAATGCAATAGAAGGGTTATGATGAAAGATGAAAAAATAAAACTGGGAATATCAATTGGAGACCTAAATGGTATAGGCGGGGAGATTATTCTCAAGACATTTGAAGATAGCAGGATGCTCGATTTTTGTACGCCCGTAATATTTGCATCTGCAAAAACCATAACCTTTCTTATTAAGCATTTTGGACTTACTCTTACTTTTCAGGGAGTGAAAACGATGGATAGTATTATTCCCGGAAAAATAAATGTTGTGAATGTCTGGAATGAAAATACGCGCATTGAATTTGGAGAGGAGACTAAAGAAGCCGGTTTATATGCCATAAAATCGCTTAAAGAGGCGGTAAAATCGCTCAAAAATCATGAGATTGACGTTTTGGTGACAGCCCCTATAAGTAAATCTAATATACAGGATGAAGAGTTTAGTTTTCCTGGTCATACAGATTATCTTAACCAGGAGTTGGAAGGCAATAGTCTGATGTTTATGATCACAAATACTTTAAAAATAGGGCTCTTAACAGATCATATGGCCGTAAAGGATGTATCAATAAATATTACGCCAGAAGTTATTGAGCAAAAATATAAAACGGTTTATGAAACGTTAGTCCAGGATTTTGGGATAAGCAAGCCTAAAGTAGCTTTTTTGGGTATAAACCCACATATAGGAGATCATGGCGTTATAGGTAAGGAAGATGATGAGGTTTTAATACC
>JBALXG010000227.1:0-5237 GCA_036961055.1 Leeuwenhoekiella sp.
GTTTGGCTCATTTTGAAAACAACTTTTACATTGTTACAAATAAAGATGGCGCCACTAATTTTAAATTAATGAAAACTCCTGTTGAGAATCCTGGACAGGAAAATTGGGTTGATGTAATTGCGCATCGCGATGATGTGCTTCTTGAAGATATTGAAATATTTAGGGATTACCTTGTGATTGATGAGCGCACCAATGGCTTAAATGAAATCAATATAAAAAGATGGGACGGTACTGAAGATTATTATCTGCCCTTTGACAGTGAGACATACACTGCCATGACCAGTATTAATCCTGATTTTAATACTCATTTACTGCGTTATACATTTAATGCTTTAAATACACCCTTGTCTGTCATTCAGTATGACATGGAAACTCGTGAAAAAAAGATTTTAAAAGAGACTCAGGTTTTAGGTGAGTTTAATAAAGATAATTACGATACGAGACGTATATGGGCGACCGCTGATGACGGTGTTAAAATTCCTATTTCCTTAATTTTCAGAAAAGGATTAGAACTTAACGGTAAGCACCCATTATTACAAAATGCTTATGGTAGTTATGGCTCAATTGAAGATGCAATTTTCTCAACTACAAGGTTAAGTCTGTTAGACAGAGGTTTTGTATTTGCTATTGCACACGTGCGCGGGGGAGAATATATGGGGAGGTCGTGGTATGAAGATGGTAAACTGCTTAAAAAGCGCAATACGTTTACCGATTTTATTGCTTGTTCAAAATATTTAATTGCAGAAAATTATACAAGTAAAGATCATTTGTATGCTTATGGAGGCTCTGCTGGCGGGCTTTTGATGGGTGCTATAATAAATCTGGCCCCTGAAATATACAACGGTATTATAGCCGCGGTGCCATTTGTTGATGTGGTTACCACAATGTTAGATGATAGTATTCCGTTAACTACTTCAGAGTACGATGAATGGGGTAATCCTAATGAGAAAGAATATTACGATTATATGAAATCATATTCACCTTATGATCAGGTAAAAGAGCAATCTTATCCTAATATATTAGTTACAACAGGTTATCATGATTCACAGGTACAATACTGGGAACCTGCAAAATGGGTAGCCAGATTAAGGGATTTTAATACAAGTGAAAATATAATACTATTCCATATTAATATGGATGCCGGGCATGGTGGAGCTTCGGGAAGGTTTGAAGCCCTTCGCGAAGTTGCAGAAGATTATGCCTTTTTAATCGATTTAGAAGGAAAAACCAAGTAATTAAAATATTTCTCTTAAATTTGCAAGGTTTTGAATATTGGTTTTAGGGAATTACTGAAAAGGTAACCAGAAACTACCACTCTTTTATGAAAGAAAATCTTAACGTTTACAATAACGTACTTCAGCTTATAGGCAACACACCGCTTATAAAACTTAACAAAATTACCAGTGATTTACCTGGTTCATTTTATGCAAAAGTTGAATCCTTTAATCCGGGTCACTCATCTAAAGATCGCATTGCTCTATATATAATAGAAGATGCTGAAAGGCGAGGTATCTTAAAACCGGGTGATACGATTATAGAAACCACTTCAGGTAACACAGGTTTTAGTATAGCAATGGTAAGTATTATTAAAGGCTATGATTGTGTACTTGCTGTAAGTTCTAAATCATCAAAAGATAAAATTGATAGCTTACGAGCGATGGGAGCAAAGGTGTATGTTTGTCCCGCCCACGTTAGTGCAGATGATCCGCGGTCGTACTATATGGTCGCAAAACGACTGCATCAGGAAATGAAAGGTTCGGTGTATATCAATCAATACTTCAATCAACTTAATAGTGATGCTCATTATGAGTCGACAGGTCCTGAAATATGGAAGCAAACTGAAGGTACATTAACGCATCTTGTGGCATGTAGCGGTACTGGAGGTACTATTTCAGGAACAGCTAAGTACCTAAAAGAACAAAACCCAGATATACGTATTATAGGAATAGATGCCTATGGTAGTGTTTTAAAGAAATATCATGAAACACGTGAGCTTGATACTAATGAAATCTATCCATATCGCATCGAAGGATTAGGGAAAAATCTAATTCCAAGCGCAACAGATTTTGACGTTATAGATTATTTTGAGAAAGTTAGTGACGAAGACAGTGCGCATTCTGCGAGGCAAATAGCAAAAACAGAAGGGCTGTTTGTGGGCTACACCAGTGGTGCTGCAGTGCAAGGAGTGAAGCAATTGGCAGAGAAAGGGGAGTTTGATAAAAATAGTCGCGTTGTTATTATTTTTCCAGATCATGGGAGTAAATATATGAGCAAGGTATATAGTGATGACTGGATGAGTGCACAGGGCTTTTTTGATAGTGAGAATGAAGAAGCTTTACAAAAAATAGAATATATAAAATAATTTATTTATTAAATAGGCTTCTGTGGGATCAGTAGCTATTTTTTATTCCTAACCCTTGGTTGTTAAATATGGCATTAAGGCTAAATTTGCTTAGTTTTGCAACTTGATTGAAATTTGATGTATGAGAGATTTATTCGATAAGATTTATAAGGACAAAGGTCCTTTAGGTAAGTGGGCTGCGCAAGCTGAGGGTTATTTTGTATTCCCAAAATTAGAAGGGCCTATTTCAAACCGGATGAAGTTTCAGGGAAAAGAGGTTATTACCTGGAGTATAAATGATTATCTGGGACTTGCAGATCATCCTGAAGTAAGAAAGATTGATGCAGAAGCTGCAGCGCAATATGGTTCTGCTTATCCTATGGGAGCCAGAATGATGAGCGGACACACAAATCTGCATGAGCAATTACAGGATGAATTAGCAGAATTTGTGAATAAAGAAGCTGCTTATTTGTTGAATTTTGGATATCAGGGTATGGTTTCCACAGTTGATGCTTTAGTTTCTAAAGATGATATTATAGTTTATGATGTTGATGCGCATGCATGTATTATAGACGGTGTACGCTTACATATGGGTAAGAGATTTACTTATAAGCATAATGATATAGAAAGTATAGAGAAAAACTTACAGCGAGCTACAAAACTAGCTGAGCAAACTGGTGGAGGAATACTTCTGATTTCTGAGGGTGTATTTGGAATGCGCGGTGAGCAGGGCAGACTTAAAGAAATTGTCGCATTAAAAGGAAAATATAATTTCAGACTCTTTGTTGATGATGCTCATGGTTTTGGAACATTAGGAGCTACAGGTGCTGGAGCTGGAGAAGAACAAGGTGTGCAAGATCAAATAGACGTTTATTTTGCAACTTTTGCAAAATCAATGGCCAGTACTGGTGCATTTATCGCCGCTGATCAGGAAATAATTGATTATTTAAAATATAATCTGCGTTCACAAATGTTTGCAAAATCTTTGCAAATGCAGTTAGTGGTGGGTGCTTTAAAGCGTCTTGAAATGTTGCGTACGATGCCTGAGCTAAGAGAAAAGCTTTGGGAGAATGTAAATGCACTTCAGGGAGGTCTTAAAAAGAGAGGATTTGATATAGGTACAACTCAGAGTTGTGTAACTCCCGTCTATCTTAAAGGAAGTATTCCTGAGGCTATGGCCTTAGTAAAGGATTTACGTGAAAACCACGGAATATTTTGTTCTATAGTGGTGTATCCTGTTATTCCTAAAGGGTTAATTCTTTTACGTATGATACCTACCGCGTCTCATACCTTAGTAGATGTTGAAGAAACTTTAGTGGCATTTTCTGTTATAAGAGAAAGACTTGAAAATGGGACTTACAAAAGGCTCTCTGCCAGTGTAAGTGCAGAAATGGAAGCTTAATAAAATACTATACTTTTAAAGTATATAAAAAAGCCTGATTCACATGAATCAGGCTTTTTTAGTTTTTAATATAAATTCGTTTATCTAACTGTCTCCCAAGAGGGAATCTAATTTCTCTGCAAGAGCATCCCCTCTAAGGTTTTTATCTATAATAACACCTTTGTCGTCTAGTAAGTACGTCGCGGGTATTCCTGTAATTCCATATTGCCTTACTATAGGGTCTTGCCAGTATAAGAGGTTTGATACATGATACCAGTTCATATTATCTGCTTTAATAGCCTGCGTCCATCTGTCTTTTTCATCAGGTCGATCTAAAGAAACACTAATTATGTTTAATCCTTTATCATGATATTGATTGTAAAGTTTAACCACATTAGGATTTTCTAAACGACAAGGTCTGCACCAGCTTGCCCAAAAGTCAACAATTGTATATTTACCTAAAACTTCGCTCAATGCAAGCTGCTTCCCGTCAGGAGTGGGTGCGCTAAATTCTGGAGCTTTGTTACCTATACTTGCTAATTTTGATGATACTTCCTGCGCTTTTAATTTGGCAATGAACTCATTGATTTCTTTGCCCTTTTTTGTTTCTTTTAGATCCTGCGATAAAGCGTCATAAGCTTCTGTTGCTTCATCAGAATTTATTATGCCTAGGCCTATAAGGTCTGATAAAATGACAGTAGATACCATTGCAGATGGATGATCTTTAATCATGGCAATTCTTTTGCGAACAGATGACTTATCTATAGCGGCCATTTCATTTTTAATTATCTCTACTGTTTCCTTATCGCCTTTTTGCATAGAAGACATACCTTCTTTTTGAAGTTTTTGTTTTTCCTTAGAGCTTGCGACAACATCTTCAAAATATTCTTTGAAGAACTCATTTTCTGCTCCGCCCCTTATTTTAGAACTTCGAAGACTATCCTTATTGGCAGTAATGTCGATTTTTTCATTTTCAGCAATAAATAAAATATTTCCATTTAAACCGTCAATGCTTATTATATTCATTTTAGGTTGTTCTAAAATCCCACGGTCAAAGGTGAATTTTCCATTTTCAACAGTTGTGGTATCGACAGGAGCAAGTCTATTATTTTCATCTATTTCCTGTAAATAGACTGAAGTCCCGTTATCAACTCCCTTAATTGCACCTTCAACTTTGTAATTAGAATTTTTAGCACAAGATGATACTAATAATACTATACTTAAAACGGCAAAAATTTTCTTCATATCTTATATTTTTTCGGGTAGCAATATACGCGATTTTATGCCCTTTTAAGCCGATTTTGGATGATGTTTGGTCGATAATTAGTGATGTATAGTTGTTATTAAATCAATCTAGGTAAGTTTAAAGAGGTGTTAAAGACAAAGTAAGGAGTTAATAAGTATATCAAATTTGATTATATTTAAAATGCTTAAGATTGTGCTATGATTAATTATGATGACTTCCCGTTTGAGATTTACCTAAGTTTTGACAAGGTTTTAAAGAAACTTAAGTCT
>JBALXG010000228.1:0-5229 GCA_036961055.1 Leeuwenhoekiella sp.
GTAATTGTAGCACGTACTGATGTTGTAGCTGCACTTCCCAGACCACTTGTAGTACCTGTCTTTACTATATCATAATTTTGCTGAGCTGAAGAAAGACTTATCTGTTGTTGCTTATAATTTTGAACAGTCTGGTTATATTCTCGCTGCACATTATCAAAATCATTAGCTGAAACCACCCCTTTGTCATAAAGTGATTTTTGCCTTTCATAAATGCTCTTTTGATTATCTAGTGCTAATTTTGCCGTCTCTACAGCGGTTTTTGAGCTCGAAATGTTGTTTTTTGCATTGGTTAAAGATGAAGCATTAGGCACTACTTTAATTTTTGCAATTAAATCTCCAGCTTCAACTAACTGACCTGCTTCAACAAAAATCTCATCAATAATCCCAGAAATATTAGGTTTAATAAGTATTTCTTCCCGTGGAACTATACTTCCTGTGGCTACAGTTTTTTTAATTATAGTTTCTTTAGAAGGTGACTCTGTTGTGTAAACTACAGGATCTTCCTGATTTTTTTGGTATAGATAATACAATGCGCCTATAAAGGTGATCGCTATAACTACAAGAATGGTGATGGTAACAGATTTCTTCATGATTAGATTGATATTCGTTTTTTGATAAAGATTTTATTCACTGCGTAAGGCATCAACGGGTTTAACTTTAATTGCATTTTGTGCTGGTATAAAACCAGCCAAAAGGCCCGAAAATATAAGGATTGCCAGGGCGGTAATAACTGTGCCCAGATCTACACTTGGGTTTGCAAACATATTTACCGGGCCATTTGCATCCAGAATAGAATTAAGTATATAAATTAAAAATGCTCCCAGAGATATACCCATCATTCCTGATAAAATGGTGAGAACCATAGATTCCATTAAAATTTGGGCTCTTATAGACCATGGGCTTGCGCCTAAAGCTCTTCGTATTCCTATCTCTTTAGTCCGCTCTTTTACCACAATAAGCATTATATTACTAATTCCTATTACTCCAGAAAGCAGAACCAGAATCCCTACGAAATAGGCAACTATTCTAAGGGCAAAAAACAAACCTTCAACCCGCTGATATTGTTGATATAAATCAAAATTTCCTATTGCTCTATCATCATCGGGATGAATAGTATGATTGTTCTTTACTACTGTAAAAACCTGATTTTTTAGTTCAGTAATTGAACTGCCGTCTTCAGCAGTAATTGCCATCCAGCCCACATTATCTGCCCTATTAAAAGCCTGCGAAAAAGCGGTAAAAGGCACATATATTTCCTTTTGATCTTCTTCAGCGTTACCGTCACTTGCCACTTTTTTATAAGTACCTACAACCATAAAGTTTACACCGTTGATCTTTATATAACTTTCAATAGGATTTTCATCCTTATCATAAAGCGCGGCTCTCACTCCTTCGCCTATAATTGCAACCTTTCTATTTTGCTCTATATCCCCATAATTAACAAAGCGGCCACTGGTAATATCCATGGGTTGCTGATTGATTATTTCAGGATAGTCCCCATACACATTAAAAGCGCCGGTATTTAAGCCTCTCACCACATTATTTGCTCCCCCAAAACCCCCTAACTGATTTCTGGGCGAAACAAACCTAAGATGTGGCACATTTGCCTTAATATCTCTTACGTCATCCAGATTATATTCAAATTGCCTTCCCTTAGGTAAACCTTTATAAGGTTTTGAAATAGTCTGAGTCCACATAAACATGGTATTTGTGGCAATGTTCCCAAAATCTTTTTTGATACCGTTTTCAAGACCTTTCCCCGCTGCCAGTAAAACCACCAGAATAAAGATTCCCCAAAGCACACCAAAAGCTGTAAGCAAGGTTCTAAACCAGTTACTGCTCAATGCTTCAATAATCTCATTCCATCTGTCTCTGCTAAACATATTGAGTTTTTATTATTCTTCTCTTAATGCCTCAATAGGCCTGATACTTGCTGCTCGCCAGGCAGGAAAAAAACCAGCCACTGCTCCCGCAAGAATTAAAATAAATACTGTTGTAATGGCTACATTAAAATTAACCGATGGATTGAGTATATAATCTATTTTTATTTGTGGGCCTACAATTTCGAGCAATGCCATACTTAAGATTAGACCTGTAAAACCAGCAATGGCAGTTACAAAAATAGATTCATGTAAAATCATCCATATGATAGACCATGGTTGAGCACCCAGGGCTTTACGCACGCCAATTTCTCTGGTGCGCTCTTTCACAATAATCAGCATAATATTGCTTACGCCCACAACACCTGCTATTATTGTACATATTCCTACGGTCCAGAAAAAGGCTTTGATTACAGCAATGAGATCATAAAATCGTTTTGCCTGTTCAAGTGAGTTATTAATATTTACTGCACTGAGGTCTTCTGGGGCTACAATGTGTCGTTCTTTGAGAAAAGCTTCAATCTCAGAAGAAAACTGTATTGACTGAGTTAATGCCTGCTGAAAATTTTTCTGAGGTTTCAATGTAAAACCGAGGTTTTGAACTTTATTATTACCACCAAAAACACGTTGTGCAGTAGAAATCGGAAGAAATATTCGGGTTTCCTCACGTTCTCCACCAGGATCTGTATATACACCTACCACTTTAAAGTTTATTCCTGAAATTTGTATTTGTTTATTAATAGCATCAGCACCTTTAAATAAATCCTGACTCACTTTATTGCCTATTGTAACAACTTTTTCATAATTCTCTACATCCTTAAAATCAATGTACCGCCCTGCGGTTAGAGATTCATTTTCCAGAAATTGATAATCTGGATACACACCTTCTACCCTGTAGCTTCCTGATTCATTTTCATATGTTGCGAGACCACTCCAGATACGATAAACTGAAGATCTAAATTCAAGATCATTCTCATACTTCTTTATAAGGTAGTTATAATCTTCATTGGTCATTTCGATATACCGGCCGGGATTTAACCCTTTGTATTGAACTGTTGTCATACCCGTCCAGACACTTATGCGATTAGTAGCGTCCTGTTCAAATTCATGGGAAATACCATTTTGAATCCCCTGACCGAAGCCCAGTAAGATTACAAGTATAAATATCCCCGAAGCAACTGATAATCCGGTTAAAAAAGTACGTAATTTATTTTTGCTTATGGCTTCAAGAATCTCCTGCCAGCGCTCAATATTAAACATGACTCAAAGCCCTTACTTGATTTACTGCAGTATCATCTATTATCAATCCATCTTTTAGATTAACGATACGTTTTGTCATATGCGCAATATCATCTTCATGAGTAACGATAAGAATAGTTTTTCCTTCATCGTTAATTCCCTGAATTAAATCCATTACTTCGTAAGATGTCTTTGTATCAAGTGCACCTGTAGGCTCATCTGCCAGTAAAACTTTAGGATCACTTGCTAATGCTCTGGCAATTGCGACACGCTGTTTCTGACCACCAGAAAGCTCACTGGGCAAATGCCCCGCCCAGTCTGCCAGACCTACTTTTTCCAGATAATGCATTGATCGCTCATCGCGTTCCTTGCGCTTAAAGCCTTGATAATAAAGTGGCATACCTACATTATCAAGAGCATTTTTATAACCTATAAGATTAAAAGATTGAAAAATAAAGCCTAAAAATTTGTTACGATATTGAGCGGCAATTTTTTCATTTAGGTTTTTTATGGGCACACCATCTAGTGTATATGAACCACTATCTGCCTCATCAAGCATACCCAAGATATTAAGAAGAGTAGATTTACCAGAACCTGAAGACCCCATAATGGCTACTAATTCACCTTCTTTTACAGAGAAATCAATTCCCTTAAGAACATGAAGGGAATTTGTACCCATGTGATAAGATTTATGCAAGTCTTTGATGGTTATCATAATAAGTTGATCAGCTTAAAATTTTATATAAACGCATTTTTCAAATAAAAAAACACCTTATCTATAACATGAGACTCATAAAAATACTAATTGTTACATGAAATCTTATAAATATGTTAAAAACGGTGTTTTAATCTTGTTTATCTGCCTTTTTTCTGCTTTTGTAGATATACCAGATAAGACCACCCATGAGAATGTAAGGGACCGCCATTAAATAAACAATACCATTATTTACACCTTCTGCCATCGAGTTATCTCCTTCACTTTCTAATACCGCCCTGCACATAGCACATTGAGCATCAGCAGAGATTACAACAAAGAAAAGAAGAAGGAATAGAAGATACTTTTTCATTTTTTAGTCAAATTAAACCGGATAATAAGGCGAAATCATATAATAAACAATAACACCCGTAACCGCTACATATAACCAAATGGGAAATGTGATTTTTGCGATTTTACGATGCATAAGAAATCTACCGGTTATTGCACGTACGTAAGTTATTAAAACGAAAGGAATTACACCAACGGAAAGTAAAATATGCGAAATAAGAATTACATAATAAAAATATGCTGAAATTCCCACAGCAGCCTGTTCTGCATCTGAAACAAATCCATCTCTGTTAACATCACCAAATTTTGTTGAATCTGACGTTGCGTGATATAAAACATAAAGCAACAGAAATAAAACTGAAAGTCCTATCGCCATTTTCATAAGATTCTCGTGTACCCTACGATTACCTTTTTTGATTTGTAGAACAGCATAAACTAATATTATCGCTGTAAGAGCATTAATTGAGGCATAAGTAGGCGGTAAAAAACCCAAGCGATCAACTCCCGGGATTCTTACTGTAAATAAAAATGCCACAGCTATGGGGATTACAACAGATAAAGCAATAATCCAGCGATTGTAATTTTTTATTTTAGAGGAGGTTGTAAGATCGCTCATGTTAATTCTGTTTCAATAAAAGTTTAATATCATCTACTAAAATATCAATTTCTGTATTATCGCCATCTTCAGTAAGAGGTGCGTCTCTGGGCACAGAGCCTTTATAATATATTTTAGGATTACCAAACTCATCAATTCTGGATCTTATAAAACCATTTTGGTCTATCAAAGCAAAATAACCTGAATGTAACAATCCGCCTTCGAGGTTAGGGTTTTCGCCGGCTAATAAGCCAAATTTTTCATTGGCCAAATTATATATTGTATCTCTCGATCCAGTTAAAAAATTCCAGTTAGGATAAGCTGAAGCTCCGTATTCATCTGCGTAAGCTTTTAAAACCTGCGGTGTATCATTTTCAGGATCAATAGAAATACTGGCTATACCAAATTTGTTATTGTCTTTAAATTCTTTCTGAATACTAACGAGATTTTTGCTCATAGGAATACAAATA
>JBALXG010000229.1:0-5226 GCA_036961055.1 Leeuwenhoekiella sp.
CAAACTTTAAACCGAAAGCAAAATACACTTGATTTGCTTTTTGTAAATGCGACAGATAAAAGCACTAAACTTATTCTTAAAGAAACAGATGCTGCGTATGTAGATGTAACAGAGAATCTTACTTTTTTGGAAGATAACAGTTTTATCTGGACAAGTGAGAAAGATGGGTGGAATCAAATTTATCTATACGATAAAACCGGAAAACTTAAAAATCAGGTAACAAAAGGAGATTGGGAAGTAACTTCTTATTATGGTTATGACAAAAAAACAAATCGTGTTTTCTATCAAAGTTCAGAGAACGGTTCAATAAACCGCGGTGTTTATTCAGTTAAACTAAATGGAGCCAAAAAACAAGCACTTTCTGCCGAAAATGGCACTAATGACGCCGATTTTAGCACAGATTTTACCTATTATATTAAAACTTTTTCTGAGGCGAAAACACCGTATGTTTTCACTTTAAATAGCGCAAGTGATGGCAAGTTGATAAGAAAGATAAAGGATAACAGCAATTTGCAAAGTCAGTTAGCGACATATGATATATCTGAAAAAGAGTTTTTTACACTTCCTGTAAATGGTGAAGATCTTAATGCCTGGATGATAAAGCCAAAAAACTTTGATCCTAATAAAGAATATCCACTTTTTATGACTCAATATTCGGGGCCGGGTTCGCAAAGTGTGGCAAATAGCTGGAGTGGTACAAATGATTACTGGTACCAGATGCTGGCACAGGATGGGTATATAATCGCCTGTGTAGATCCACGTGGTACAGGTTTAAAAGGCAGGGATTTTAAAAAAATGACCCAAAATGAATTGGGCAAATACGAAGTTGAAGATCAAATCGCTGCTGCAAAATTACTTAGCGAGCGTGATTACATTGATGCAAAACGCACAGGAATCTGGGGGTGGAGTTATGGAGGTTTTATGGCGGCTAATTCACTTTTTCAGGGAGCAGATACTTTTGAGATGGCGATAGCTGTTGCGCCCGTTACCAGCTGGAGGTTTTATGACACTATATATACAGAGCGTTATATGGCTACACCGCAGGAAAATGCGGCAGGTTATGACAATAATTCTCCTCTAAGTCATGTTAATGAATTAAAAGGTAAGTTTTTACTGGTACATGGTAGCGCAGATGATAACGTGCATGTGCAAAATACAATGCGTTTAATAGAAGCTTTGGTTCAGGCAAATAAACAATTTGACTGGGCGATATACCCAGATAAAAATCATAGCATTTATGGTGGTAATACACGTTTACATTTATACACTAAAATGACTAATTTCATCAAAGAAAATTTATAACAAATAACTCCCCGCTTTTATATGGCAACAATAACTAAACAAGCACACCAAAAAGAACTTTTTGGCCATCCGGTAGGGCTATACATATTATTTCTTACCGAAATGTGGGAACGTTTTTCATATTACGGTATGCGTGCTTTGCTCGTGCTTTATATGACAACTTCAACGGTAGCAGGTCTTGATGAACGGGGTGTAGGGCTAGGATGGACAGATCAGGAAGCCTTAGCGCTGTACGGCTGGTACACTATGCTTGTTTATTTGGCCTCTATTCCCGGAGGCATGATTGCAGATAAGTTAATAGGCCAGAAAAAGTCTGTGCTTTTAGGGGCGATTATACTTTGTATTGGGCATGGCGTTTTAGTAATTACTGATATTTGGGCTTTTTATACAGGTTTGGGATTAGTTATTTTAGGAGTTGGTTTATTAAAACCTAACATTTCTACGATGGTAGGTGGACTTTATAAAGAAGGAGATATACGCAGGGATAAGGGTTTTAGCATATTTTACATTGGTATTAATACTGGTTCACTTTTAGCGACTTTGGTTATAGGCGCGGTAATAGCAAAATGGGGATGGCATGCAGGTTTTGGTCTGGCAGGAATCGCTATGCTATTTGGTCTTGTGGTGTATATATATGGGCAAAAATATTTAAAATCTGTTGGCGGACTTTTAAAAACCAAGAATGTAGAAGAAGAGGTAGCTTATGGTACTTTGTATAAAGATTTATTCAAATCTCCTCTACATCTGGTAATAACCGGAATTCTTCTGGCAATATCGCTTTACGGCTGGTATGTTTTAGGTTGGGGTTATGGCTTGCTATTTGTTTTCTTAACAGCGATTACCGCATTGATGATGATGATCTATAAAGATCTTAACTCGCAGGTTTACAAAGACAGATTTGTTGTTTTGTTGCTTTCTTTTATCATGGTAATTATATTCTGGGGCGCTTTTGAACAGGCCGGTGGTTTAATGAATTTATATACAGATACTAAGACAGACAGGATGCTTTTTGGGATGGAAATTCCTACAGTAATGTTTCAAAGTTTAAATGCAGGTTTTATTATTCTATTTGCAACACTCGTCGCGGGTTTTTGGGCTAAACGAAAATTAAAAGGAAAAGAAGCTACCTCTATTTTTAAAATGGCGATAGGTATAATAGTAATGGGATTAGGTTTTCTCTTTATGGTTTTTGCTGTGCTGCAATTTGAAAAATCTGGCACCTCAAGTATGATTTGGCTAGTTCTTGCTTATCTTTTCCATACTATTGGTGAGTTATGTCTATCACCTGTCGCACTATCTTTTATAACTAAACTTGCTCCTGTTAAATACGCGTCACTAATGATGGGTGTTTACTTTGCAGCAACCGGTTTAGGAAATAAAGTTGCAGGAGTGGTAGGAGAATCTGCCAGTCAATTTGGTGAATTTTCTGTTTTTCTGACTCTGGTAATTTTTACAGCTGTAATAGGAATATTTTTCTTACTCATTTTAAAACCACTTAAAAGGTTGACCCACGGTGCTGAAGATAATGAGCGCGAAATGCTCGAGCAGGAAAATTATGAACTCGCAGATCCTGAAATAAACTAATAACCAGATAGCAAAATTTAATATCAACAGCTATGGCGGAAACTTCAACAGATCATTTTTTTAAAAATCCTGTGTTGGGGCATCCCGCCGGATTGTTTGTGCTTTTCTTTACCGAAATGTGGGAGCGTTTTTCCTATTACGGTATGCGCGCGTTGCTTGTTTTATTTCTTACTTCTTCTCTTATGGACGAAGGCTGGGGCTGGCCGCGTGAGCACGCTCTGGCTCTTTATGGCACTTACACTTCTTTAGTTTATTTAACGCCTATTCTGGGAGGTTATATTGCAGATAAAATAATAGGCTACAGAAACGCAGTTGTTATTGGTGCGCTCATTATGACCCTTGGTCACGCCTCAATGGCGCTTGAGACGCATTTTACCTTGTATTTAGGTTTGTTCTTTCTGGTAATAGGTAATGGTTTTTTTAAACCCACAATGACTTCAATTATTTCTGAGATGTATGAAAATCATTCTTATAAAAAGGATGGCGCATACACCATTTACTACATGGGCGTAAATGCAGGTGCATTTTTAGGAATTTTACTTTGCGGTTATTTAGGAGAAGAGTGGGGATGGAGCTGGGGCTTTGGTCTGGCAGGAATATTTATGTTTTGCGGTATGTTGCAGTTTTATTTCGCCCAGAATATTTTTGGAAGTATTGGAATAAAACCGGATAAAAATGCCGAAAATCGGGTAATTGAGGATAAAAATGACAAACGCAATCCGTTTCTTGCTGTTGATAAAATTCTTATTGCCGTAAGCGCGATTATAGGGCTGGTATGGATAATTAATGATCCCGCTTCAAAAATAGGAGGGACAGATATTTTTGATTTTAGCGTTGGTTCTTTATCAGGAGATAACTTTATGATATTGGTTGCGCTGGTGCTATTTCTTGTTTTGCTTGTGTCAAGACTTATGCGTTATTCAAAAGTCGTAAAAGACAGATTGATCGCTGTTTCTATTTTCGCCTTTTTTACAATCTTCTTTTGGGCAGCTTTTGAACAGGCAGGTGGTTCTATGACCATTTTTGCAAATGATTACACACAACGTGTTTTAGAAGGAAATTCCGCTACAATCTATAGAATTGTAAATACGCTTATTACCATTATACCTTTAGGGGTAATTACCTGGGTTCTTTTCAAATTGTTTCAGCGCACCTTTGCTAAATATGCTTTGGCCAATATTATATTAGGGATTAGCTTTCTAATTATTTGGGTGCTGGTAATACGCATGTTATTTGAACAATATTCTGCAGATTCTCCCGAAGTTCCGGCTTCATGGTTTAGTATTTTAAATTCTTTATTTATTATCATTTTTGCGCCGCTGTTTTCTAAGCTCTGGGAAAGTAAATACAATCCTACGGTAGCCGTAAAATATGGTTTTGGTTTAATATTACTCGGTGTAGGATTTCTGGCGTTGGCATACGGAGCTTCAGATATCCCACAAGGAGCAAAAGTTGCTTCGGTAAGTATGATTTGGCTGGTTTTCGCCTATTTTTTCCATACAATGGGCGAGTTATTTCTTTCGCCGGTAGGCTTATCATATGTAAGCAAACTTGTGCCGGGCAGAATGATCGCTTTTATGTACGGCATCTGGTATCTGGCTATTGCAATAGGAAATAAACTCGCTGGTAGTTCTGGTGGCTTGATTGATAAAATCACCGCTAACTACTCATTATCTACCTTTTTTATGCTGTTTTTTATAATTCCCGGAGCTGCCGGAGTTTTAATAATGTTATTAAATCCGCTGTTGCGAAAACTTATGCATGGCATCCGTTAGAAAATACTTTTAAAAAAAAGTTTCCGTTTTTACCTTTGTGGAATAATTTTGGCATCTAGCCGCTTATAAAATATTGAAAATGAAAAATATAGTTTTAATTCTGCTTATCTGTTTTGCAGGTCAATTTGTAAATGCTCAGGAGATAAAATGGATGAGTATGAATGAGGCGCTTACCGCTCAGAAAAAAGAGCCTCGTAAGATTTTTATGGATGTTTTTACAGACTGGTGTGGGCCGTGTAAAATGCTTGACGAAAATACCTTTCATAATAAAGATGTGGCAGAGTATGTCAACGAGAATTTTTATGCTGTAAAGTTTAATGCTGAAGGTACTGAAGAAATTAAATATCAGGATGAATTATATGCAAATCCTGGGCACGATCCAGATCGTACAGGCCGAAACAGCCAGCATGCCTTTGCGCAGGCAATGGGAATTAACGCATATCCCAGCATGGTTTTCTTTGATGAAGAAGGCAATTTTATTCAGCCTATACCCGGATATCTTACACCCGAGCAACTAGAGATTTACTTAAAAATCATCGCTACAGATGATTTTAAGAAAATAACC
>JBALXG010000022.1:0-14064 GCA_036961055.1 Leeuwenhoekiella sp.
GATTAAATCTAATATGGTTTCAGTATCGCTTATAGGAACGAGCAGTCCGCCGGCTCCTTCTATCACTAAATGATTAGTGGTTTCAGGGACTTTTATTTCCGCGGAAGCGATATGAACACCGTCAATTTCTGCCGCGGCATGCGGACTCATAGGCGTATTCAAGTTAAAAGCGCTGGGGTGAAATTTGGTTTTTTGGTTTGAAACCAGTTTTTGCACTTTATGGGTATCTGTATGATCAAGATCACCGGCCTGTATAGGTTTCCAGTAATCTGCTTCAAGCGCTTCAGTAATAATTGCGGAAGCTACCGTTTTACCAACTTCTGTAGAAATGCCGGTAATAAAAAAAATCTGTTTTTGCATAATTATACAAAAGTAGTATCAATGCTTCAAACCATCTCCTGAGCAGGGATGTTATTTATTAATTGTGCCAGAATAGTTAAAACTGAATTTATTTCTTCTTTCGTATTATAACTATGCAGACATAATCTCAATCGCTCCTGACCTTCTGGTACTGTGGGCGCTAAAATAGCTTTTACCTCAAAACCAGCTTCATTCAATTTTTTCTCCATATTCCTGACTACAGTATTTCCCGGAATAATTGCAGATTGTATCGCTGAATCTCCCTCAATAAATCGGGATTTTATGCCTAAAAAGTCGGCTTTTTGGGTGAAAAACTCGATATTTTCGGTCAATTTTCGCAAAGCTAAAGACTCTTCCTCGGCCTCAATAAGTTGCTTATATGATGTAATAATTGTAGCTACCGCATGCGGTGAGAGCGCTGTTGTATAAGTAAAGCTTCTGGAATAGTTAACCAGATAAGTTTTTAAATCATTACCACCCAAAATGGCGGCGCCATGACAACCCATCGCTTTACCAAAAGTGACCAAGCGCACAAAAACAGCGTTTTCAAGATGTAATTGCTGTATCAAACCTACCCCATTTGTGCCAAAAACACCCAGAGAATGAGCTTCATCAACAATAAGGCGCGCCTGATAATTTTTACATAAATCAGACATTTTATGTAGATCAGGACTATCACCGTCCATAGAAAACACAGATTCTGTTACAACATAAATTTCTACATCATTTAAATCATCATTACGCGTTAGTTTGATTTTTTTTTCTAAATCCTCTAGATTGTTATGCTTAAATTTATATGATTTTGCTAATCCTAACTGAATACCATCGCGTATACTCGCATGAATATATTCATCATATAAAATCACATCACCTCGCTGAGGCACACAGCTAAAAAAGCCTAGATTAGCATCATAACCAGAGTTATAAATAAGTGCCGCAGGAGACTTATGAAAGTCACAGATCATATCTTCAGCTTGAGAATACAACTTATGATTTCCCGAGATAAGGCGCGATCCCGTAGCACCGTTAATTTTTAAATCTGCACTTTCAAGAATAGCTGTAGCCTGAGCAAAAATATTTTCTTCTTTTGCAAATCCCAGATAATCGTTTGATGAAAAATCTATTAGCTCAGAAGGTTCACATAATCTGCGAAAGGCGTTTTTCTCTATTCTTTTATCGAGTTTAACCTGTAATTTTTTTGGTAGCATGCTACAAAGATAATAGCTTCATTTATGTCTTAAGTACGCTTGTTTATCATATTTATGATCCTTTTAATATAATTTTTGACACCTTTAATATTAAATTCAAATATCCCGTCCACTTTCTTTTCAGCTTTTAATCTTCAATCTTTAGGAATTCGTATTTTCGGAAGAAATATACTTTTCTATGCGATTAATTTTAATTCTTTTACTTTTTGGCTTCACGTTGCAGGCTCAAACCAACACTTATGATATTTCGTTTAAAAATGCTGTTCATCATGAAGCGGTAGTTAAAGCGACTTTTCCCAATATTAAAACCAAAACTGTTAAACTACAAATGAGCAGATCGTCACCAGGAAGATATGCTTTGCATGAATTTGCCAAGAAAGGTGAAATGCTTGATTATACTCGACCTGATCCTTATTCCTGGGAGATTTCTGGCCACGATGGTACTGTGAATGTCGAATATACTTTGTTTGGCAATCGCGGCGACGGCACATATTCTCAAATAGATGAGACGCACGCGCACCTTAATATGCCGGCAACTTTTATGTATGTTGATGACATCCAATATCGGCCTATAGAAGTTACTTTTCAGCCCAGAGAAGACTTAAACTGGAAAATCGCCACACAGCTTAAAGCCCTAAAAGGAAATACTTTTTACGCGCCTAATCTCTATTATTTTATGGACAGCCCAACCGAAATAAGCGATTATGCATTACGTGAATTTGATCTTGACGGAAAGCATATTCGGTTTGTGTTGCATCATTTGGGAACCGAAGATCAGGTTGATACTTATTTTGAAAAAGTAAGAAAAATCGTTGCCGAAGAAAAAGCGGTTTATGGTGAATTGCCAGATTATGATTATGGCGAGTACACTTTTCTGGCTTGTTACATGCCCAATGCATCCGGTGATGGGATGGAACATCGTAACAGTACAATTCTTACAGATACTGAAGGTTTTGATCAAGGTGGAATGGAAAATAATATTGGCACCGTTTCTCATGAGTATTTTCACTCCTGGAATGTGGAGCGTATTCGGCCAAATGACCTTGAACCCTTTAAATTTGACAAAGCAAATATGAGCGACGCGCTTTGGTTTGCTGAAGGTTTTACAAGTTATTACACTAACCTTATTCTTTGCAGAGCAGGAATTATTACTCCCGAAAAGTACATTGACGGTTTAGCAGGCACATTTAATTATGTGTGGAATTCTCCGGCTCGCGATTATTTTAATCCTATAGAAATGAGTCGGCAGGCGCCCTTTGTAGACGCCGCGACTTCGGTTGATCCTGTAAATAGAGAGAATATGTTCATTTCATATTATTCATACGGAAGCGTTTTAGGGCTTGCACTTGATTTAAGCTTGCGCGAAAAAGACCTCAATCTAAACGATTTTATGAAGAAAATGTGGGTGAAATTTGGCAAGACCGAAGTTGCCTACGAAGTTAAGGATATAGAAAAAACACTTTCTGAATATGCAGGTGAAGCTTTCGCGAAAGCTTTCTTTGACAAATATATTTATAAAAGTGAAATGCCAGATTATAAGCAATTGGTGCAGCAAATGGGAATTTCACTAACTCAGGATGAAACAAAACCTTATTTGGGCGCCTCCTTAAAAGAAGCAGAAAACGGACTTTTAATCACTAGAAACACAAGTAATGGCAGCCCGGCTTATGATTCAGGACTTGATATAGGAGATGTTATTACTGCTATAAATGACAAGCCTATTACTTCTATGGATGAATATAAAACGCTCATAGAAACTATAAAACGGGGAGATAAAGTATCTGTAAGTTATAAGAGTTACGGGAAAGATGAAAAAACAGAAATAAAAACGATTTCAGACCCGTCATACTCCTTTTTAATTGATAAGAAAGCTTCTAAAAACCAGCTGAAAGCAAGGGAAAATTGGCTAAAAACAGATTAAAATCGGCTGATTTTAAATAAGATTTGCAGAAGATTTAATCCATAAAAAAAGCCTTTACAAAATTGTAAAGGCTTTTTTATATTTATAAGTTTTGGCGGCTAATCAGCTAAAACAATTACTTTATTATCTTTCATCTCAACAGTTCCAGAACTGATCTCAAGAAGAATTTCGCTAGCTTCTTTACCAGCTTTAAAGTACTTTTTAAGTTTATCTGTAAGCGTCACGCCCTTTACTTTAACTGTTCCTTTATCAAGAATAGAAACAATCGCTGCATGATTATCAAGCATTTGAAACTCACCATCTGTTCCTGGAACGGTTACAGAAGTGACTTTCCCGCTAAACAAAGTAGCTTCAGGACTTACTATTTCTAAGTGCATAAAATATGTTCAATTATAGTTTAAGCTTCAGTAAGCATTTTCTCACCAGCTTCCATAGCTTCTTCAATAGTACCTTTAAGGTTAAAAGCTGCTTCAGGTAAGTGATCTAAATCACCTTCCATAATCATATTAAAACCTTTAATAGTTTCCTTAATATCAACTAAGACTCCAGGAATACCAGTAAATTGTTCTGCCACGTGAAATGGTTGAGATAAGAAGCGTTGTACACGACGAGCGCGGCCTACAGCCATCTTATCTTCTTCAGAAAGCTCCTCCATACCCAGAATCGCAATAATATCCTGCAATTCTTTGTAACGCTGTAAAAGTTCTTTTACACGTTGTGCACATTCATAATGCTCTTTACCCAAAATATCTGCTGTAAGAATACGAGAAGTAGAATCAAGTGGATCAACCGCAGGATAAATACCTAACTCAGCAATCTTACGAGAAAGTACTGTTGTTGCATCAAGGTGAGCAAATGTTGTCGCTGGTGCTGGATCTGTTAAATCATCTGCAGGAACGTAAACCGCCTGTACAGATGTAATAGAACCTTTTTTAGTTGAAGTAATACGCTCTTGCATTGCACCCATTTCTGTTGCAAGTGTAGGTTGATAACCTACTGCAGATGGCATACGACCTAAAAGTGCAGAAACCTCAGAACCCGCTTGCGTAAAACGGAAGATATTATCTACAAAGAAAAGAACGTCTTTACCCTGACTGTCTCCAGCCCCGTCACGAAAATATTCTGCAATGGTAAGCCCAGAAAGTGCCACACGAGCACGAGCTCCTGGAGGCTCATTCATTTGACCGAATACAAAAGTCGCTTTAGAGTCTTTCATGACTTCTTTGTCAACTTTTGAAAGGTCCCAGCCGCCTTCTTCCATTGAGTGCATAAAGTCATCGCCGTATTTAATAATACCTGACTCAAGCATCTCACGAAGTAAATCGTTACCCTCACGAGTACGCTCACCTACTCCAGCAAATACAGAAAGACCACCGTGTCCTTTTGCTATATTGTTAATCAACTCCTGGATCAATACTGTTTTACCTACACCGGCACCACCGAACAAACCAATCTTACCACCTTTAGCATAAGGCTCGATTAGGTCTATTACTTTAATACCTGTAAATAAAACTTCTGTAGAAGTTGAAAGATCTTCAAATTTTGGTGCTTCACGGTGAATAGAAAGTCCGCTTTTTCCTGCTTTAGGAAGATTCTCCATGCCGTCTATCGCATCGCCGATTACATTAAACAGACGTCCATAAACATCTTCGCCTATAGGCATTTGTATGGGCGCTCCGGTTGCAACTACTTCTACTCCCCGGCTTAAACCATCTGTAGAATCCATAGAGATTGTACGTACAGTACTCTCTCCTACGTGTGACTGTACTTCAAGAACTAATAATGTTCCATCTGGCCTAGTGATTTCCAGTGAATCATAAATCATAGGGAGAGACGTTCCGTCTTCAAACGTAACATCTACAACAGGGCCAATAATCTGGGCAACTTTACCTGTAACTTTTGACATTCTTAACTATTTAATGTTTAGCAATATATGTGGTCGAAAAAATATAATTATGTGTTAAAACACTCTTATTTTTCGTCGTGCAAAGATAGTTTTTAAAATTTAATTACCTAAAACTCTTTTTATGGAATTTCTAAGAATATAATTATATAACCGAAATGATGAATAAATTATTCAACCGTAACTGATTTTGCCAGATTACGCGGTTGATCTACGTTTTTATTTAACAAAACCGCAATGTGATAAGAAAGCAGCTGAAGTGGAATCGTTGTAAGAAGCGGCGACATAGAATCCATAGTCTCAGGCACTTCAATAATATAATCTGCGAGGTCTCTTACCATAGTATCGCCCTCTGTGACGATTGCAATGATTTTACCTTTTCTGGATTTAATTTCCTGAATATTGCTCACCACCTTCTCGTAATGCCCCTTTCTGGTTGCTATAACCACAACAGGCATGTGTTCATCAATAAGTGCAATGGGGCCATGCTTCATTTCTGCAGCAGGATAACCTTCAGCGTGAATATAGGAGATTTCCTTTAACTTTAAAGCTCCTTCAAGTGCTACCGGGAAATTAAACCCACGACCTAAGTAAAGAACATTTCTAACATCTTTATAAGCCTCGGCTATTTCTTTTATATGATCATTAGACAAAAGAGCTTTCTCTACTCTTTCAGGAATTAACTCTAATTCCTGTAAATGCAAGTGAAAATCTGGAGTTGATATTTTTCCGTTAGCTTTTGCTATTTTAAGAGCAATTAGCGTTAAAACGGTAATTTGCGTAGTAAAAGCTTTTGTAGAAGCAACGCCTATTTCTGGTCCCGCATGTGTATATGCACCGGCGTGCGCTTCTCTTGAAATTGAAGAACCAACTACGTTACAAACACCAAAAACAAATGCGCCATTTTCTTTTGCAAGTTTCATAGCAGCCATAGTGTCTGCAGTCTCACCACTTTGTGAAATAGCGATTACAATATCATCTTCAAAAATTACAGGATCCCGATATCTAAATTCTGAAGCATATTCTACTTCAACAGGAATTCTTAAAAGTTCTTCAAATATATATTCTGCAACAAGCCCGGCATGCCATGAGGTTCCGCAAGCAATTATCACCATTCTCTTTGCATTGATAAATCTATCAATGTTGTCGTCAACGCCAGCTAGCTTTAATAATCCCTCTTTTACATTCATCCTGCCTCTAAAAGTATCTCTGATAGCCTGAGGCTGCTCATAGATTTCCTTTAGCATAAAGTGATCATAACCTCCCTTTTCAATCTGCTCGAGATTAAGTTTAAGCTCTTGTATATATGGATCTACTAATTCGTCATTTTTAATCTTAAGAATCTTTAAGCCTTTTTGAACACGCACAATTGCCATCTCACCATCTTCAAGATAAATCGCATTTTGAGTATATTCTATAAAAGGAGTAGCGTCTGAAGCGATAAAAAACTCATCTTCACCCACACCAATTGCAAGTGGACTACCAAGTCTGGCAACAACTATTTCGTCAGGTCTGTTTTTATCAATAACTGCGATTGCATAAGCTCCCACAATTTGATTTAAGGCAATTTGAACGGCCTTACCCAGCTTAACACCTTCGTTCTTTTTAACGTCTTCTATAAGGTTAACTAAAACTTCTGTGTCTGTATCTGATTTAAAAGTGTAACCCCTCTTAACCAATTCTTTTTTTATAGCATCATAGTTCTCTATAATCCCATTGTGAATTATCACCAGATCTGAACTATTAGAACTATGCGGGTGTGCATTTTCATCATTAGGAACACCATGCGTTGCCCATCGTGTATGACCTATACCCAATTTTCCTTTAGTCGAAATTTCCTTTTGAGCCCGATTTTCTAAATCTGCAACTTTACCTTTAGTCTTACATACGTTTATAGTAGAGCCATCATAAAGTGCTACACCGGCACTATCATAACCTCTATATTCAAGTCGCTGCAATCCCTTTAAAATAATAGGATATGCTTCTCTGTGACCTATGTAACCTACAATTCCACACATATAAATTTAGTTTGACGCTCGAGTATAATAAATTTTAAGCTCAAGCTTTTTGTCATCCTCTGTAGTTTGATTACCATATAGAATAGTACCCTTCTCACTTAAAATTGAAGAAAATGGCAAACGCGTTGGCACATTTCCATCTGTTGCGTTTTCTATAGCCCCTGTAGAAATAACACTCACATTTTGACTAATAGCAACTCCTAATTTAGTAGCCGGAGCATCATTGTCTTTAGATAGAATAGACTTTATATATTCTGTAATTCTAATTTTATAACTAACGCCTTTCCCGTCAGTATTTCGCACTAAGGGTCCTAAATGATTTGTAAAACCACTGGCGCCAGAGACACCACTAGACGATTCAAGTGTATAATCACCAAGTGATTGGTTTGTATCAAGATTATAAATATAAAGTCTTTCTGGCTCATCATAATTTTGACCGCCCAAAGCACTAATTTTATCCTGATTTACATGAAAAATAAGATTTGCCTCTCTAATTAGCCAGGTACTATCCCTCAATGTTTCCAATTGTTCTGGAATACCGTCATTGTTATCATCTGGTCCAAATAAATCTATAACAGCCATGCTGCCCTGCCCACCTTTTAAATAAAGATTTTCTTCTCCATTTTCTTTATCAATATCCTGCAGATCAGCAGCTATTTCTGGCGAAAAAGAATTATTAAGACCAAACATAGATATTGTACGCAATGCTCCTGTACTAGTTGTTGCATATAAAGACATATCAATTGAAGCTTGCCTTCTGCTTGAATCTTCACCGTAAGTGTAATAGAGAGTAATTTTTGAAGAACTTAAATTAAATAGAAAATAAGTACCAGCATCACCTAAAGGCTCTGCTTTAAAGTATAAACCTCTAAAATAATTTTTAAAGTTATTTTCATTAAAAAGAACATTATCCCCAGATTTGCTAAGTATTGCCTGAGTAAAGTATTCTTTATCAAGCAGCAGTCTTAACGATGGAGCAGAAAAAGTTTTTACTGGAGATTGATCTTCTGCATCTTCTGCGGCAGGAACATCAGTTTCTGTAGGATCGCTTGATGGAATAAAAGAATTTATAGAAAACAACTCATCTCCTTCAATCCCTTCAAAAGTCTCTAGCTGATTAGAATAATACACAGCTCTATCCTCAAAATCAGGTGGCATGTTATCGCTTAAAAAATAGTTAGAACGATAACCTGTAAGTTTAATTGGCGCATCACCATATACAGAATCAAGCGTATACTCAGTTTCACCTGTTTCAGAATTAATATTTGAAGTGCTAAAGTAGGGAAGAGACAATACTACACTGTCTAAAACAGGATTTGTTCCAAATGACGGATTGTTTGTAGAGAGAATTACCTGACTCAATGTTGATGCAACTGTAGTTCCATAAACAGGATCATCATAATAACCTAAAGCACCAGCAGGTGTCCCATTTGTCTGCACACCCAAAGTATCAAAAAACTTCTGAGTATAGGCTGTAACAGGCAGGGTTAAACTATCTGCTTTAAAATTAACGTTATCGACAATATTACTTCCTACATTCTCAAAGTCATTTTGACAAGATAGTACTATAGTAAAAACAAATAGCACAGCTATTGTCCTTAAAAATAAGGTTTTAAATTTCATTCGTGTAATTTTAGTCAAGGACTTTTGTATTGTAGAATTCTTCGTAGGCCAGTGCAAACTCTTCTTTTTTCTTGTAAGGTAAAACGGGAATTTTTGAAGTATTCAAATATTTTAAAAGCTCTTCATTTAAATCTGCAGAACTTACAATAGCAGCATCAGAATTTTTTATAGCCACTTTCATGAGATTCTCATAAGTAGGAGATTCTAATTCTGCTATGTCTTTTTTATCAATTCCGTCAAAAGCAATTTTATCAATCATCTGCTCATTTAACGTCCCTTCATAACCAGAATTGTATACAGAGGTCACAATCTTGCTCTTTTTGAAAAGAGGCTCACTAGCGTAATAAATTTTCAGATAAAGCGGAAGTAAAGAAGCCAACCAGCCATGCACATGAATAATATCTGGCGCCCAGTTGAGTTTTTTTACAGTTTCTACTACTCCTTTTGCAAAGAAAATTGCGCGCTCATCATTATCTGCAAAGAGATTACCATCTTCATCAGTAAAGGTGGCTTTACGCTTAAAATACTCTTCATTATCAATAAAATAGACCTGAATACGCTCTTTAGGTATAGAAGCCACCTTGATAATAAGCGGCATATCAAAGTCATTTATGACAAGATTCATTCCAGACAGACGTATAACCTCATGCAGCTGATGCCTTCTTTCATTAATATTGCCGTATCGTGGCATGAAGATTCTTATTTGTCCTCCTTTACTGTTAACCATTTGAGGAGCCTCAAACGACATCGATGCAATCTCAGTTTCCGGTAAATAGGGTATAACTTCAGATGATACGTACAATATCCTCTTATCTTTCATAAAGTAATTCTTAATTGCTATTAGAGCTAAAAACACGCAAAATTACGAAAATTTATGCAGATTGCCAGTAAAATACTAATTTTGCGCCCTGTTAATTTTTAACCAAATGGCTGTATTTACTAAAAGACAAGAAATTTCCGGTGCTGTTGCAGCATTTAAAAAAGCCGGTAATTTAGTAGGTTTTGTACCTACCATGGGAGCTTTGCATCTTGGCCATACCAGCCTCATTGATGCTGCCCTGCAACAAGTTGATGTTGTGGTGGTAAGCATCTATGTCAACCCCACTCAATTCAACAATCCAGATGATCTCAAAGCATATCCCAGAGACATTAAAACAGACATAGATTTCTTAGATAGATATAAAGAAAAAGTAGTGGTTTACACTCCAGATTCTCATGAAGTATACGGCGAAAATATATCGTCTAACGCTTATGATTTTGGTGGTTTAGAGCGTCAAATGGAAGGTAAATACAGACCAGGCCATTTTGAAGGGGTAGGTACTGTTCTAAAATTGCTTTTTGAAACAGTGCAGCCAGACAAAGCCTTTTTTGGCGAGAAAGATTTTCAACAATTACAAATTGTGCGCAAACTGGTAGAAATAGAAAAGCTGCCTATAGAGATAATTGGCGTACCCATACACAGGGCATCTGATGGTCTTGCTGAAAGCTCAAGAAACAGAAGGCTTACTAACAATCAAAGAGAAGCTGCGCCGTTTATTTACCAGACGCTCTTGCAGGTAAAAAAAGACTTTGGTACAAAAAGTATTACTCAATTAAACACTTGGGTTGCAGAGCAATTTAAAAATAATAAGGATCTCACACTTGAATATTTTGAAATAGCCGACCCAAAAACGCTGAAAACAGCTCAAAATCGGCTTAAAAATCATGATTATCGCGCATTTATAGTTGTTTTTGCGGGAGATATACGACTAATAGACAATATCACCCTAACTCAAAATGCCTAACTTTGCCCTATGTTAGTTAATGTTGTAAAATCAAAAATACACCGCGTAACGGTAACAGGTGCAGAACTTCATTATATAGGAAGTATAACTATAGATGAAAATCTTATGGATGCTGCAAACTTTATTGAAGGTGAGCGCGTGCAGATTGTAAATGTTACAAATGGAGAGCGTTTAGAAACTTACGCAATACCAGGTCCTCGTGGAAGCGGTGAGGTCACTTTAAACGGTGCCGCAGCGCGTAAGGTTGCAAAAGGAGATATTCTAATTCTTATAGTATATGCTTTTATGACCGAAGATGAAGCGCGTGCTTTTAAACCTACACTGGTTTTTCCTAACGAAAGCAATAATCTCCTTAAATAAACTAAAATCCAGAATCCCGCTTAGTGCGCAAAAAAAAAATCATCACAATTTTAAAAACCATAATCCCCTTAGGATTGGGTTTTTTTTTAATCTGGTATTCTCTCAATAGTGCCACTCCAGAACAGCGCAATATCCTTTGGCAAAATATAAAAGCAGCAGATACAAAATGGATCTGGCTATCGCTTACATTTGGTATCCTAAGTCATATTTCACGTGCATATCGCTGGAAATTTATGCTGGAACCTATGGGCTATAATCCCAGATTTTTAAACAGATTTATGGCGGTGATGGTGGCTTACCTAGCAAATTTAGGCATTCCCAGATCTGGTGAGGTTTTACGTGGTGCAACGTTGACTACTTACGAGAAAATCCCTTTTGAAAAAGCCTTTGGCACAATCATATCTGAGCGTATTGCAGACTTTATTATGCTTATGCTCGTGGTAGCCATTGCCATTATTTTGCAGAGTGAAAACTTACTTGACTATCTCGAATCCAGCAATATAAATCCGCTGTTTACAGGTGGTATTTTGCTGATTTTAGTGCTTTTACTCCTACTTTTTTTAAAAATTATTCAACGCTCATCAAATCCTTTTATCACAAAAGTCAGAAACTTTTTCACAGGCTTGCTTGAAGGCATGCGCAGCATTCTGCACATGAAACACAAAATCGCGTTTATAGCACATACTGTATTTATTTGGGTTATGTATGTCCTTATGTTTGGTGTGATAAAATTTACCATTCCAGAAATATCGGCTGCTTCTTTCAGTGTTATGTTAGGAGCTTTTGTTGTAGGTTCATTTTCTATTTCGGCTACAAATGGAGGCATTGGTGTTTATCCCATAGCTATAGGTGCATTTCTCGTTTTCTTTGGTTTTAGTAAAGAAGCCAGCGAGGCTTTTGGCTGGATTGTCTGGGGTTCTCAAACTTTATTAGTTATAGTAATTGGCGCTTTATCGTTTTTATTTCTTCCTATTTTTAACCGAGATCGAGAAGCTTTGCATAAATAAAAGCGACCTTAAAATCTGAAATTGACTAATTATCTGGCAATCTGCACGTCTTTCAGAAAATTAAATTTTGGCTAAATAATTGTTATATTGGCTTTCTTAAAAGCCCCAAATGAAAAAACAACTATTAATCCTTATCGCCTTGATGGCGACAGGTGCTTCTGCGCAGATTCAGTACAATGAGATTAAATCTCAAAAAACAGGTGAAACGCGAAAGCTCAAAATTCAATTACCGCGCAATTACGATTCCAGTACCAAGCAATCTTATCCCGTAATTCTAGTCTTTGACGCAGATTATTTATTTGAACCCGTTGCGGGAAATGTAGATTATTTCAGTTACTGGGAAGATATGCCGCAAGCTCTTGTCGTAGGGATTATGCAAGATGATCGAGAGGCTGATTCATATTATGATGGCAATTCGCTTCCTTCAGAAAGTGGCGCTGATTTTTTTGAATTTATAGGCACAGAACTCTTTCCTTGGCTCGATAAAAATTACAGGATCACAAATTTTAATCTCGCCGTAGGTCATGATATTACCGCAAATTTTATCGATTTCTACCTGCTAAAAAGTCCGCCGCTGTTTCACGGTTACATTTCCCTTAGCGCAGATCTGGCTCCTCAAATGAATGAACGTATTGTTTCTGTTTTAAATAACACTCAAGAAAATATTTTTTATTATCAGGCCACAGGGAGCGAAGATATAAAACCACTACGCGATAATATTTTAGCGCTTAATCAGGAACTTAAGAGCATAGAAAATCCTAATTTTAACTACTTTTTTGACGATTTTAAAGGTGCCACGCACTATTCTCTGGCAGCGCGTGCCATACCTAAAGCGCTTGAAGAAGTTTTTGCCACATACAGACCTATAAGTCAGGATGAATTTCAGCAGGTGATTTTAAAACTCGACGATTCAAAATCTGCTTATGATTATTTAGTTGATAAATATGAAACAATTCAGTCTTTATATGGGCTTGATACACAAATACGAATCAACGATTTCATCGCTATCGCTACTGCTTTAGAAAAAAAGGAAGATGCAGAAGGACTTGAGAAACTGGGAAAATTGGCAAAGAAGGAATATCCCGAAACTTTGATGGGCAATTATTATCAGGCAAGATCTATGGAAATAGATGGAGAACCTAAAAAAGCAATGCGTGCTTATCAAAATTCGCTTATGCTAAAAGAAGTAGGAAATATTACAAAAGATAAAATGATGGCCAGAGCCGAACAAATTAAAGCAGATTTTGGATATTAATGGCAAAAACTAAAACAACTTTTTACTGTCAGAATTGTGGTGCGCAATACTCAAAATGGCAGGGACAATGCAACTCATGCAAACAGTGGAATACCATTGCAGAAGAAGTAATACAAACTGAAGAAAAGAAGAGCTGGCAACAGTCTAAAGAACCATCAGCAAAAAGAGCGGCAAAACCTCAAAAAATAACTGAGATTTCAACCACCGCTGAAGCAAGGATGGATACCAGAAATAACGAACTTAATCGTGTTCTGGGTGGCGGTCTCGTGCCGGGATCTTTAACACTTCTGGGCGGTGAACCGGGAATAGGTAAATCTACTTTAATGCTGCAAATTGCTTTGAGTTTACCATATCAAACGCTTTACGTTTCTGGTGAGGAAAGTGCACAGCAAATAAAAATGCGCGCAGAACGCATAAATCCTAATGCTGAAAATTGTCTAATCCTAACCGAAACAAAAACACAGAACATCTTTAAGCAAATAGAAGCGGTCGAGCCAGATATTGTAATCATAGATTCAATTCAAACCTTGCACAGCGATTATATTGAGAGCAGCGCCGGAAGCATCTCACAGATAAGGGAAACTACCAGCGAACTCATAAAATTCGCCAAAGAAACCGCCACTCC
>JBALXG010000230.1:0-5200 GCA_036961055.1 Leeuwenhoekiella sp.
CCATATTTATCTGCAGCAGGAGAGTTAAAAACAAAACCTACCCAACACAGCGTAAAAACGTTGATGGAAAGTGGTATTAAAGCAGATATTCTTGTTTGTAGAACGGAGCATGAAATAAACGATGATATTCGTGAGAAACTTGCTCTTTTTTGCAATGTGAAAAAAGAAGCGGTAATACAGTCAATAGATGCTTCAACAATATATGATGTGCCTAATATGATGCTTGAAGAAGGGCTTGACATTATTACACTTCAAAAACTTAAGTTGTCAGAAGAAGGAGAGCCAGAACTTACTCGCTGGAATGAATTTTTGCAAAAACATAAAAATCCAAAAGCTGAAGTTAGTATAGGTCTTATTGGTAAATACGTTGAACTACAGGATTCTTATAAATCAATTTTAGAGTCATTTATTCACGCAGGAGCAGATAATGAAGTGCGTGTAAAGGTTGTGCCTATTCACAGTGAGTTTATCACTCAGAAAGTAATTGATGAGAAAATCTCTAAAATGGATGGTCTTCTTGTTGCACCGGGATTTGGTGAGCGTGGTATAGAAGGAAAAATTAAGGCAGTGCGGTATGCAAGAGAACATAATATTCCATTTTTAGGAATATGTCTGGGCATGCAAATGGCAGTAATAGAGTTCTCACGCAATGTGCTAAATCTTGAAAAAGCCAATTCTACTGAAATGCAGCCGGAAACCTCGCATCCTGTAATAAGCCTGATGGAAGAGCAAAAGTCTGTTACTCATATGGGTGGCACTATGCGTCTGGGAGCCTGGGATTGTGATCTGGTAGAAGGAAGTATTGTTAATAAGGTTTATGGGACTACTTCAATAAGAGAACGCCACAGGCATCGTTATGAATTTAATGATGATTATCGCCAGCAGCTTGAAGATGCTGGCATGAAAGTTACTGGTACAAATCCTAAGACAGGACTAGTTGAAATAATTGAGATACCAGAACATCCATGGTTTGTAGGTGTGCAGTATCATCCTGAATATAAAAGTACAGTTGCAAATCCGCATCCTATTTTTGTTGCTTTTGTACAGGCAGCGGTAAATTACAGTCAGGCAAAAAGTACCGCCAATGTGGCACATAACTAAAAGGTGGGATTGTATTTGTAAACAACATCCCGGGTTTTTTAATTCTCACACAATTAAATAAACAGAATACCAATAATTTTTAATCCAGCTTTATGCTGTAGTTATTATGGAAGAAAAGAAGTTTGACATTCAATCAATAATTGGATTCGTATTAATAGGAGCCATTTTGATTTTTATGCTTTATAAAAATCAACCAACTCCTGAAGAAATTGAGGCAGAAAAAGCTAAGCAGGAGCAGGTAGATGCCAGCAAAGCTTCAACAGAAAATGTTGTTGATACTCCTCAGGAAAATGTCGCAATGTCTCCCGCTCAGGATTCTTTAGCTCAGTCAAAAATGATGGCTAGTCTTGGGCAGTTCGCATATTCTTCAACCTTACCATCTGCTACAGATGATGTAACCACTATAAGTAACGATGTCGTAGAACTTAAAATAAGTAATAAAGGTGGCTATATTACAGAAGCAAGACTTAAAAAATTCAAGACATTTGATTCTATTCCTGTTTATTTAATAAAGGATGGTAATAACAGATTCAATCTTAATTTAAGCACCACAGATAATCGTAACCTCAATACAGAAAACATGTATTTTGAGCCTACATTATCAAAAAATGGAGCTAATCAGGTACTCTCAATGAAGTTGAAAGTTTCAGCAAATGAATATCTGGAATACCGTTATGAGCTTAAGCCAGATGATTATATGATGGACTTCGGTATTAAAACTGTTGGACTTCAGAATGTGGTTAATGCAACTCAGCCTATTCATCTTGATTGGGAACTAAAAGGTTACCGTCACGCACAAAGTATCACTTATGAAAATCGCTATTCAAGGCTTACCTATGAATATGAAGATGATAAAAATGCTAAGCTAGGCCAGAGCGGTGAAGATACAGAAGTAGAAGAGCACGTAGACTGGCTTAACTTCAGACAACATTTCTTTAGTTCAATTTTACTTACAGATACGCCATTTGATGAGGTTAAATTTTCATCAAAAAACCTTGTTGAAGACGAAGAAATCGATACTGTATTTACAAAACAATATGGGGCAGACATTTTGCTAAAACCTGTTAATGGTGAGCTTAATTATGCGATGAATATGTATTATGGCCCTTCAGATTATCAAGTTTTGAATAGCTATGAAGGCCGCGGATTAGATAAAGCCATGCCTCTAGGTTGGGGGATTTTTGGAATAATAAACAAATACATCATTATTCCGTTTTTCAATATTTTAATGCAGTATTTACCAGCTGGGATTGCGATTATTTTCTTGACAGTTTGTATGAAATTGTTGCTTTCTCCAGTGCAGTACAAACAATATCTTTCTCAGGCTAAGATGAAGGTTTTAAAACCTGAAATCAATGAGATTAGTGAGAAATACAAAGACAATGCGATGAAGAAACAGCAGGAAACCATGAAGGTTTACAGCAAAGCAGGGGCGAGTCCGCTTAGTGGTTGTATCCCGGCGGTATTGCAAATTCCTGTCTTTTATGCCCTATTTACTTTTTTCCCATCAGCATTTTCGCTGCGTCAGAAAAGTTTCCTTTGGGCAGATGACCTTTCAAGCTATGACATTATAGCCAAATTACCTTTTCACATTCCGTTTTACGGTGATCATGTGAGTTTGTTTCCTATACTTGCTTCTATCGCAATATTTATATATATGACGATGACTACGGGGCAGTCTATGCAACAAACCCAGCCGGGAATGCCTAATATGAAGTTTTTAATGTATTTGTCTCCCTTGATGATGCTTATCTTCTTTAATAATTATGCAAGTGGTTTGAGTTTGTATTACTTCATTTCAAACCTGATTACTATAGGAATTATGCTTGTTATCAAAAATTATATCATTGATGATGCAAAAATTCATGCAAAAATTCAAAAGAATAAGGAGAAGCCTCGTAAGCAGAACCGTTTTCAAAAGAAAATGTCTGAAATGATGGAGCAAGCTGAAAAACAAAAGAAATAAGCTAAACTTTTAGTAAAATATTTATAAAAGCTTCAGCATAACGCTGAAGCTTTTTTAGTTTTAAAATAATTAGAAAAATTTGCGTACAACTGTATAAAAGCTGTAATGGCTAAAACAGCTTTATTTTCGTAATTTTACAACCAGTTTTTCGACCCAGAAGGTCAAAATTAAATGATTATGCAAACGGTTATTGTAGGACTTAGTGGAGGTGTAGATAGTAGTGTTTCGGCTTATTTATTAAAAGAGGCGGGATATAATGTGATAGGTCTTTTTATGAAGAACTGGCATGATGATTCTGTCACGATTTCTGATGAATGTCCCTGGCTTGATGATAGTAATGACGCAATGCTGGTTGCAGAAAAACTGGGAATCCCATTTCAAACCGTAGATTTAAGCGGTCAATATAAAGAGCGTATTGTAGATTATATGTTTCGTGAATACGAGATGGGGCGCACGCCTAATCCTGATGTGCTTTGTAATCGAGAGATAAAGTTTGACGTTTTTATGAAAATCGCAATTGATCTGGGTGCAGATTTTGTTGCGACCGGTCATTATTGCCAGAAGTCTGAATTTGTAAATAACGGCTCAACAATATACAGTCTAGAAGCAGGAGCAGATCTTAATAAAGATCAGTCTTATTTTTTGTGCCAGCTTTCACAAGATCAACTTTCTAAAACACTTTTTCCCATAGGTCATTTGCAAAAGAGTGAAGTGCGTAAAATTGCCAAGGAACAGGATTTAATTACTGCAGATAAAAAAGATTCTCAGGGGCTTTGTTTTATAGGAAAAGTAAGATTGCCAGAGTTTTTACAGCAAAAATTAATGCCTAAAGAAGGCGTAATAGTAGAGATTTCTGCCCAAAAATCAGCTGAAAAAATTGAAGCTTTTCAGGTAGATGATAATGATAGTAATGTTTTAGAGGAAGTAGCTGTTTTAGCTAAAAAGCCAAAATATAAAGTATCTGATGGTAAAATAGTAGGTAAACATCAGGGCGCGCATTATTTTACAAAAGGGCAGCGCAAAGGTCTCGCGGTAGGAGGTACCGTTGAACCACTTTTTGTTATTGATACAGATGTTGTAGATAATGTAATTTACACTGGTCAGGGTAAATCGCATCCCGGCTTATACAGAAAATCACTTTTTGTAAATGAAAACGAAATACACTGGATCAGGCAGGATTTAGAGCTTTTTCCTGGTGAAACAAGAGAAGTCACCGCGCGTATTCGCTATAGACAACCGTTGCAAAAAGCTACCTTGCATAAGACAGAAAACGGAATGTATGTTTCTTTTGAAGATCCACAATCTGCTATAACTGAAGGACAGTTTGTTGCTTGGTATGATGGCGATGAATGTCTGGGTTCTGGAGTAATCTCTTAACAAGTTTTATTTGAATAAAATAACAAAGCTTTTTGATATTAAATATCCTATCATTCAGGCAGGAATGGTGTGGAATAGTGGCTGGCGACTTGCTAGTGCTGTGAGTAATGCTGGCGCGCTGGGATTAATAGGTGCTGGCTCGATGTATCCTGAAGTTTTGCGGGAGCATATTATAAAATGCAAAAAAGCTACTTCAAAGCCTTTTGGCGTAAATGTCCCGTTGTTGTATCCTAATATTGACCAAATAATGCAAATAATTGCCCAGGAAGGGGTGAAAATCGTATTTACCAGTGCCGGAAATCCTAAAACCTGGACAAGTTTTTTACAGAAAAAGGGAATAAAAGTCGTTCATGTTGTGTGCAGTGTAAAATTTGCTTTGAAAGCTCAGGAAGCCGGGGTTGATGCCGTAGTAGCCGAAGGTTTTGAAGCCGGTGGGCATAATGGGCGTGAAGAGACTACAACATTTACGCTTATACCAATGGTGAAAGAAAAGATAAGCATTCCGCTTATTGCTGCCGGAGGTATTGCAACGGGAAATGGTATGCTCGCCGCTATGATTTTAGGCGCAGACGGTGTACAAATAGGAAGCCGTTTTGTAGCCACTCCAGAAAGCAGTTCTCATGCAGCCTATAAAAATAAAGTTGTTGAAGCTCAGGAAGGGGATACCGTTCTCACTTTTAAAGAACTTGCTCCCGTAAGGCTTTTAAAGAACAAATTTTATCCAGAGGTTGCCCAGCTTTATACTCAAAATCCTAC
>JBALXG010000231.1:0-5192 GCA_036961055.1 Leeuwenhoekiella sp.
CTATATCAGTCTTTATTTGGGCTTGTATGTTTAGGGTTCCAAATATTAATAGGCTGGCGATTACATATTGTTTCATAGCTTTTATTTTATTGTTTGTATATATTATAGATTTCCGATTTATTGCTGACTTCGTGTGTTCGTTATGCTTACAAATATGTCTTCTTCCTGGTTTAGCAGGTAACAACTTCTGATTTTTGTTCCTTGATAATGGCTTCTTTAGATTGTGAAGAAATATTTTTTTTGTGTTCCTTCTTCTTCTTCTTCATATTCACTACATGACCAAACTTGGCTCTTTTGATCTGTTAGCACACAGGTTGCTCTATGTATGCAAGTAGGGCATATGTTAAATGGGTTGGGTTTCATAATCATTGTTCAAATTTATTTATCAAGATGCAATGGCTGTACCATGGTAAATAAAAAATATCCATAAACAAGAAAACCCTTGTAAAACAAGGGCTTATAGGCTATTTATAAATATAATTCAAAATTGGAAGTGGTGCATAATTACCCGCCAGGGGGTAAAATGTATCACTCAGAAATGATCACTCTGCAAGTTTTTGTCGTATCGTTTTACGATCAATACCCAAAATAGCGGCAGCTTTGGTTTTATTATTATCTGTGGCATTTAACACTTTTTGAATATAGCGCTTTTCCATCTCTTTAAGTGGGAGTAACTTATCATCTGGGAAGTCAATATGGAACTTTAATGAATCAGGCAGATGCTCAATCTCTACGATTTTATCGCACATAATTATAGCGCGCTGTATCACATTCTCCAGTTCTCTAATGTTTCCAGGCCAGTTATAGCGTTGTAAAACAGCTAAAACTTCTGGATTTATTTTAACAAACCGGTCTTTATATTCTACACCATATTTAAACAAGAATTTGTCTACCAATAGGGGAATATCATCCTTGCGTTCTCGAAGTGGAGCCACATTAATTTCAACAACAGTAAGTCTGTAAAAAAGATCTTCCCTAAAAGTTTCTCTCTTGATCACTTTCTTCAGGTCGCTATTGGTTGCTGCAATTATGCGCACATCAACTTTCTCTGCTTTTTGAGCCCCAACTTTTATCACTTCTTTTTCCTGAAGAACACGCAATAATCTAGACTGTACTGCCATAGATGCATTGCCTATTTCATCTAGGAAAATGGTGCCGCCATTGGCAGCTTGAAAGAATCCATCACGGTTTTTTTCTGCTCCTGTAAAAGCGCCCTTGGTATAACCAAAAAGTTCTGCTTCCAAGAGATTTTCTGGAATGCCTCCACAATTTACCGCAATAAATGGAGCTCTTGAAAACTTACCCTGGTAGTGAATGGCACGCGCCACAAGTTCTTTACCCGTTCCGCTCTCACCCTTTATAAATATCGTGGCTTTATTATCTTTTACCCGCTCAATGATTTGAATAATATCATTGATCTTTTCTGATTTGCCGATGATTTCACCATATGGATCATCCTTATGGATTTCAACTTTCGCAGAAGCTCTAGCAGAATCTTTTTCACTACCAAGTGCTTTATCTATAGCAGCACCCAATTCATCTTTAGTAAATGGTTTTGTAACATATTCTATTACCCCTGCTTTTATAGTCACAAGCGAATCCTGCACCGAAGGATATCCGGTTACAACAAGTTTGGGAAGTTTGGGATAATGTTCTGAAACAAATTTTATCAGTTCGAAGCCATCTATTTCTGGCATTTTTAAATCTGTTATCAGCAGATCAATTTTTGTATCCCGTAAGATTTGAACCGCTTCTTTCACAGAAACTGCCTTGTAGGTATGGTAGTTCCAAGACTGCAAGTGACGCTGCAGCAACTCCAAAATGTTGATGTCGTCATCTACAATTAATATGTTTTCCTTTTTAAATAGCATAGTACTACAAAGTAATTAAGTTTTGGGGAGTTTAACTGTAAAAGATGCTCCTTTCCGTATATTGTTTTCGGCTATGATAGTACCATTATGGCTTGCTACAATACCATGCACAACGCTTAGCCCCAGGCCAGAGCCTTCCCCGATAGGCTTTGTAGTATAGAAGGGTTGAAAGACTTTTTCCATTGCTTCTTCAGACAATCCGTTTCCTTCGTCTGATATTTTTAATATTATTTGATGTTTAGACTGAAGTGCTTCAATAGTAACCAGTCCATTTTTAGGTGAAAAATAAATGGCATTGATGATCAAATTGAAAATAATTTGTGTGAGTTGGATGGTATCTGCTTTTAGCCATAATTCCTCTTCTTCAATTTTTACAATGTATTTTACCTCTTCTTTTCTGAAGGTGGGATCGAGCAACGTTATAGCATTTTTAATACTTGGGACGATATTTACCTTCTTCATTTGCTGGGGCATCTCGCAGGCAAAGAACATCAGGTTCTTGACCACTTCTCGTGAAAATATGGCATTACTAATAATTTTGTCAAGATCTTTACCAACTCGCTGGTTGCCGCTAAAATGTTCTTTTAATAGTTCTGCAAAGCCTAAAATATTAGCGAGCGGTGTGTTGAGTTCATGGGCGATACCAGCGGTCAATTCACCCAGAATGGAAAGCCTATCAGCCCGTTCCATTTGCCTTTTAAGTGAGGTTTCGTTTTGCTGTATCTCAATACGTTCCAGTAGGTTTCCTATTTTTAAGGCTACACTGTCCAGTAATTGTTTTTCTTCCTTTAAAAACGAACTTTTATCATCAGTCAAGGATGCTATAATTTCTCCGTTTGATTTATTAAATACATTTATATTAGAAGATAAATTCAATGTCGCATTCATAGAACCTGTTTCTATCACGCCAGTAGAAGTTTTTATAGCAATTTCCGTGAGGAGGGGAAACTGAAAGCCTTTTTTAAGACTGAAGGCAATGGCCTTAAAAGTCTCTTGTATCTGCTCTACATCTGCATTTACTATAATTGATGAAATTTCGTAGAGACAGGTAAGCTCTTTAATTCTTTCCTTTAAGGCTTCTTTGGTGGTGTCCATATAAGTAAGTTATGGTGGATAATTTAAGTATCTCAATTTAATTTTAAACAGTATTATCTGTACCTGTTATTATCGAATCTCCTAACACTAAAAAAACCGCTATTAACACTGGTCTTCCTCAGTATTTGGAATGCTACCCCTACAAAGATTAAAATTATATTTTTTCTACGTCTTTGGGTGATTTCTTGTTAAAGGTTATTGGGATGCACACTTAACCCTCCTCATGTAAAATTCCCCATTGATTTACAAAGCTTCTATTAAAGATATTTGGTTTTAAAATTGCTCCAATAGCTCTATTGAAAAATGGAATATTCTTAATAACCGATTGAATACTGCT
The DNA here is from genome assembly GCA_036961055.1 of Leeuwenhoekiella sp. Lineage (GTDB taxonomy): Bacteria > Bacteroidota > Bacteroidia > Flavobacteriales > Flavobacteriaceae > Leeuwenhoekiella. The sequence continues at coordinate 3,304 of JBALXG010000231.1, forward strand.
CGATTTTTATAATTAATAAAATATCTAACTAAACTTTTCACCTTCACCTTGAGGAAATCTAAGATTTATTAAACATAGTACAGGGCAAAATCAATTCCTGATTAGACTTTCAATGTTATTAGGTTTCGCTTCCGATCTATTGGTACTTCGCAAAAGATATTTAAACCTACTCCCACTCCCTCGCTGTCCTTACCCTTTTTAGTAAGCAAAATACCAATAGTTGGAAATTGAACGCACTGCATAAGCCAGTCGTACCTCCTTTTTATAAGTCCTTATCAATTCCAACTCTTGAAGATGTATCAGCAACAAAAAAGGTAACAGCGAGGCACTATGGGAAGTAAATCTAAAATGAATCTTATGAAATCGTATAAAAACATCCAAAATGAAGCGACACCAAAGAAAATAAAAAAGGAAAACGCTCTGGATATAATAAGTAAATCACCTCAAAAAAAAACAGAAATGTAAACTGTCTGAAAGGTTCGGGCAGGCTATAATTAATCTTTAATTCTTTTAATATGAACACGTTAAAAAATCATGTACAGTTAATCGGAAATGTTGGTCAGGAACCAACAATTACCCAGCTTGAAAACGGCAGGAAAGTAGCCCGTTTTTCGCTCGCCACTAATGAGTATTATAAGAACAATAAGGGCGAAAAAAAGCAAACTACCCAATGGCATACTATCGTAGCATGGGGTAAATCCGCTGAAATTATCGAAAAATATGCCGGGAAGGGCAAGGAAATCGGTGTTAGCGGAAAATTGAAGTCCCATAGCTACGAGGATAGTGTGAAGGTAATACACTATGTTAACGAAGTTGAAGCTAATGAAATTCTTTTGTTAGGAGTAAAAAGCAGTACTAATTCAGATGAGTAATCTAACTAAGAGGGCGTTTCCGTTCAAAGTAGCGCCCTCTTTTTATTAACTTTTAAAAATGTTAATATGAAAACTAAAGTTAACGAAATAGCGATAAGTTACAAAGGAAATTTAAAAGCTAGCATGCATCCGAAAATAACATCTTCACTTATAGCTTCGGAAATAGCATATTCCCAATGGGATAAAAACAATATCGAAATCCATGAAACCTTTAAAATAATGCTCCTTAACAACGCGAATAAAGTAAAAGGTATTTATGAGGTTTCAAACGGAGGTCTTACAGCTACTTTGGTGGATATACGTATATTATATGCCGTTGTCCTTAAAAGCCTGACTACTGCTGTAATTTTACTGCATAATCATCCAAGCGGAACATTAAATCCAAGTGAAACTGATAAACAGTTGACACAAAAAATAAAAAAGGCGGGTGAATTATTGGACGTAAAAATATTGGACCATATTATTCTTACTCCAAATGGAGCATACTTCAGCTTTGCAGATCATGGAATTCTTTAAATATCAAGCCATGGCTGATCTATTTTTAAACTAGAGTAAGGATACCATGATCACCACTTGTTAAATTTCAGAGAGCATCTAAAAAAACTCTACAAATTATATTGCACATTTTTAGAAAATTTATCCCTCTTGAAACAAGTTTGTGAATCCGGTAAATCGATTACTTACACCCCTCATATCTTAAAGTGATTAAAAACAAATGATTAAGACCCGTAAATTTTTAAGGGTCTTTTTTTGTACGATTTAAAATTGTTTAGATTATAATCAATATCTTTATTTCGCTGAAATTCAGCATATAAATTTAAGCAGCGTTATCCCAATATTGACTTTCGCCGATAACCTGCACATCGAAATATTACATAACTGAAATTCCTTCTTAGAATTGGCAATTGGCTTGTAGCCGAATTGTACGAGAATTTTGTCCCGCCAAGGCGGGACGAAAAGGAGTAGCAAGAGGGTAACACGCGATGCGATGTTTAGAACTCCTTTTGATTTTCAAAT
>JBALXG010000232.1:0-5183 GCA_036961055.1 Leeuwenhoekiella sp.
GTTGCAAAAGGAGGTAATTTACTATTAAATATTGCACCCAGCGGTGACGGAGAGTGGGATAAGGGAGCCTACAAATTGTTAGAACAAATAGGTGACTGGATGCATATAAACGACGAGGCTATCTATGAAACGCATTCAATGGCACCATATAAATTTGACAATGTATGTGTTACTGCTAAAAACGATGGATCGGTTTATCTTATTTATTTGGTCAAAGAAGGACAGACAGAACTTCCCGATACCCTTATTCTTCCTGAGTATACTCCAAAAAGTGGAGCTAATGTAGAAATACTAGGTTTAGGCAAAAACTTAAAGTGGTCTAAACAAGGGGGTTCTATGAAAATAATTTTACCACGCGAATTAAAAGGAAAATTGCTCAAGACAATCGCCTTTACCATTAAGATTATATAATACTTATTTCGTAATGATTTAACACGTTTGCTGCCAGAGAAGCGCTGTAAGCATTAGTTTAATGTTATTTTTTTATCATAATTGTTGTTAAGAAGGCTATTTAGCATTTCAGCATTGTTATTAGTCGAAAATCTTTCTTTGCATGGAAAAAAAATATAACATTTAATTCATAAAACTTTAAGACTAATTTAACTTGAAGTAATACAACTGGCTAAAAACACCCACTATGAGTAAAAAAGGATATTATTTTTTAATGTTTGTGATTTTTTCTTTTCAAGGAATATTAGCACAAACAATAACTGTTTCGGGGGTCGTCACAGATGCTGCCTTAGGATCACCACTCCCAGGAGTAAATGTTATTGAGAAGGGAACTTCTAATGGCACAGCTACTGATTTTGATGGCAATTATTCAATTAATGTACCTTCAAATGCTATTTTGGTCTTTTCCACTATGGGATATAAATCTATAGAAATGTCAGTTTCTGGGAAAACTTCTATAAACACTTCGCTTGAAGAAGATGCGCAACAGCTTGGAGAAGTGGTTGTCACTGCTCTTGGTATTACAAAAGAAGAGAGAAAGGTGGGTTATGCCGTAAGTACTGTAGGAGGCGACAATCTTGACAAAGCCAGAGAAACTAACGTGGCTAATTCACTTTCTGGCCGTGTAGCCGGACTTGTGGTTAAAGGAACGAGCAGTGGTCCTGGAGGAACATCAAAAATCTTATTACGAGGAGTACCTAGCTTAAGTGGTTCTGGAGCCCCATTATTTGTTATTGATGGTGTACCAATGGACAATACACAAAGAGGATCTGCAGGAGAATGGGGAGGAGCAGATCAAGGTGATGGGATAGGGAACATAAACCCAGACGACGTTGAAAAAATGACAGTATTGAAAGGACAGTCTGCATCTGCATTGTATGGTTCAAGAGCTTCTAACGGTGTTATTCTTATTACTACTAAAAAAGGAAAAAAAGGAGGGGGTTATGCCATATCGTTTAATTCTAACCTTATGATGGATGACGCCGTTGACTATACAGACTTTCAAGATCAATATGGTCAGGGTTCTGCAGGGGCTAAACCTACAACTTCTGCCACGGCATTAAATACTAATAGATTTGCATGGGGAGCAAAACTGGACGGCAGCTCTGTTATAGGTTATGACGGCAATGAGTATACATATAGTAAAGCTGGTCAAAGTTATATTGATTATTACAGAACAGGAACTACAGTAACTAACAGCTTGTCTGTATCTAAAGGAATGGGTGATGGGGCCTTTCGTCTATCTCTGTCAAATCTTGATGCGAAATCTATTGTTCCAAATAGTGGTCTTAAAAGAATCACGGCTAATTTAAGTGCAGATCAGAACATTACAGACAAATTAAATGTTGCAGCATCTATAAACTATACCGATGAACGTTCAGATAATAGACCTTATTTAAGTGATGGACCAAAAAACCCAAATAACTTTTTATTCCTCGCTCCTAACGTAGATCATAGAATTTTTGCTCCTGGTTACAATACAGAAACTGGTCAGGAAATTGTATTTAGTGACGATAATTATGTAACTAATCCATACTTCATAGCAAATCAGGGAATAGAAGATCCTACAAGAAAGCGTACTATTTCTGTTCTTTCTTCTAAATATAGCTTTACTGATAACATCTATGCATTATTACGTTTAGGAAATGATAGTTCTAACGACACCTACTTTAGTGTAGATCCTTATGGTTTAGATTATACCACAAATAAAGCAGGAAGCCTGGCAAGTCAGGGACAATCTACCAGGTCTGAACTTAACGTTGATGGTCTTTTAGGTGTTAAGTTTGATGTCACCAGCGATCTTGAATTTGACGGTTTGGCAGGAGCTAATTTAAGAAGAAACAAATATGAAAGAGTTTCAGTAGGAGGAAGTCCTTTTGTATTACCTTATTTATATACGCCAGGAAACGTTGTTAATATAAATAGAGCTTATGAATATAAAGAACGAGAAAGCCAATCAGCCTTTTATTCTATAGATTTAAACTATAAAAACTTTTTAACATTGACAACCACAGGAAGATATGATGTTTATTCAACCCTACCATCTTCAGACAACAGTATTTTCACCCCTTCTGTAGCGGCTGCATTTATTTTTGACGATTTTCTTAATATTGATGCCCTTGATTTTGCAAAAGTTAGGGCTTCTTATGCTGTTACAAGTGGTGAGCCGGGGTCAGAGTATGGTACAAGTTTTTACTATTCATCAGGAAATTCTATAAATGGAATTCCTACCGGGTCTGTACCATCTTCACTCCCCAACCTGGGTTTAAAACCTTTTACTACAGATGAAGTTGAAGTAGGTTTAGATCTTAAATTCTTCAACAATAGACTTGGTTTAGACTTGGCTTATTTTAAGAAAACTACTCATGATGAAATTCAAAATGCCAGCTATAGTTGGGCTGCAGGATTTAGTAGCGGGGTAGTAGCTACAGGTTCTATTGAGAATCAGGGGTTAGAAATCTTATTAACTGGGGTTCCTATAAGAACAGAAAACTTCTCATGGTCTTCATCAGTAAATATGAGTTCTATAAAGAATAAGGTTTTAAAAACAGGTCCTGATAATAGCCCAATAAACCTCGGTTCAAACAGAGCTACATTAGGTAACGCAGTCACTTCTTTTGTTGTAGGTGAATCTGGTCCTCAAATTAGAGCCTACGATTATGCATACAACGACGACGGAAGTATTCAGGTCGATGCATCAGGATTACCTGTACGCGGGGAGCTGAAAAATTATGGTTCTGTATTGCCTAAGTTTTATGGAGGATGGAATAACAAGTTTACTTATAAAAACTTCAACCTTTCTTTTTTAATTGATTTCAACTATGGTAATAAAGTAATATCTGCTACAGAATATTACTCAATTTACAGAGGTTTAAATAAGAGCACATTAGAAGGGCGTGAGACAGGGATAACTAATAATGGGATTACTGCAGATGCAGAATCTTATTACAGAGCATTGGCACAAAATGTTACCAGTACAAGCATTGTAGACGGAGATTTTATAAAACTTAGACAAATGTCTATAGGCTATTCTTTCCCGACAGAAATGTTTAGTAAAACTCCTTTTCTTGAAGGTTTAGATATTTCTTTAGTAGGGCGAAATCTGGCGATATTAATGAGAAAGGCTAAAAATATCGATCCGGAAAGCAGCTTTGGGTCTACCATCAATTACTTAGGGATAGAAGGAAGTAGCTTGCCCTCAACCAGATCATTTGGTTTAAATGTTAATCTTAAAATAAAATAATTATGAATAAATATATTAAGATATTTTTTATCGGCTCGATATCAATTTTGTCTTCCTGCGATAGTGATTTTGATGAAATTAATACAGACCCAACCAGAGCCGATGGGGAGATATTTGATCCTAACCTAATTCTGCCTGATGCATTACATAGTTTTGGCACATCTACTACTGGTTACAACGGTGCAGTCTTATTTGAAAGTATGTGGGTGCAGGTTCTCGCATCTACTTCAACCGGTGGTGCAAACTATTATTCTAATGGTGACAAGTATGTTGCCTCAGGAAGTACAAATGGCTACACAGCCAGCATATGGAATATAGATTATCAGTCTGCTTCCAAGTTTTACCAGATGTCTCAATTAGCTTCTACAAAAGGATTGACTAATCTTGCAGCCATAGGTGATATGCTTCAAGTTATGAGTATAGGCTTTGTGACAGATGTATATGGCGACGCTCCTTATAGCGAAGCATTACAACTGGAAGATGGCATCTCTCAGCCGGCCTATGATAAGCAAGAGAACATGTATCCTCAAATGCTGGCAGATTTAGAAACAGCTATTTTAAAGCTCAACATTTCTGGTGATGCTCCCACAAATGATATATATTATGATGGCGATATTGCAAAATGGCGCAAATTTGGTTATTCTCTCATGCTTAAAATGGCAATGAGGTTAGTAGATGCAGATGCAGCTACAGCAAAAACTTATGCCGAAAAAGCCATAGCCGGAGGAGTTTTTACCTCGATTGATGATGAAGCCATTTCACCTACTGATAATCCTAATGGATTTAATAACGAAAATGCTCAGGCATTTAACGTAGCAGCAGATTTATACGAGGTACGCTGGTCAAAAACTATGATAGATTTTCTAAAATCTACAAATGATCCTCGTTTACCGGTTGTTGCAGAAGTGCCACCGGCAGGACTTGCTGCAAATAATGATATTAGTTTGTCTGGAGATACTGATCCTTCAATTCAAATAGGTTTACCTAATGGATATGATTATAAAGAAGGGGCAACAGATGTATCTTTAGAGCCTGACTATCCAGGACCATCTGGAACCGGTGGCGACGTAGCCGTTATAGGTAATTACTCTCGCCCTACGGCTATTTATAGAGATAGAAGCGCACCCGTTTTTATTCTTACTTATGCGCAGATTGAACTTTTATTAGCTGAAGCTGCAATAAGAGGATATAATGTAAGTTCTACTGCTTCAGAATATTATTATAATGGTTTAGTAGGTGCAATGGAAACTTTAAATAAATATGGTGGGGCACAGATAGCTTCAGGTGATGCTGTAACTTATGCTACTGCAAATCCATTAGACATTAGCTCTACAGAAGCATCATTAAAAATGATAAATGAGCAAATTTGGGCGACAACAGGATTAACCGGAAATTATATAGAATCCTGGAACAATTGGAAAAGATCAGATTATCCTGTACTTACTCCCGTTAACTACACAGGTAATTTTTCTATGGGTCAAATCCCTAC
>JBALXG010000233.1:0-5167 GCA_036961055.1 Leeuwenhoekiella sp.
TGAGCACCTCGTTTTCTCATATCTTTCAGGGAGGTTATTCTTCGGGTTATTATTCTTATAAATGGGCAGAAGTTCTTGATGCAGATGCTTTTGCTTACTTTAAAGAAAACGGCATTTTTGATAAAGAAACCGCCCAAAAGTTCAAAGAAAACGTACTTTCTCAAGGAGGAACAGAAGACCCTATGGTTTTATATAAACGCTTCCGCGGAAAAGAACCAAATCCTGAAGCTTTGTTAAAAAGGGCTGGATTGATAGGTTAATCAATTTATAAGATACTTTAATAAATCCCGATTTAAACGTCGGGATTTTTGTTTTTTGATATTTCGCTTTGCTAAATAGAACCTAACACAAAGACTAAATTATTTTTTAATACTTTTAAACCAAATTGATTAATACATGGATTCCTGTAAAAACTGCGGTACAAAATTTAACTTTTGGAAAGTTCTTAAAAGCTTTTTGAGAAATTATAAAAACCTGGACTGTTCAAATTGTGGTGCAGAACACAAACATAAATTAGTCAATAGGATCTTTGGTGCATTTTTTATCGCTATTGCTTTGGCAATGTCAAATCCTGCCCCTGTCTTTCATGATTTCACTATAACTAAAGCACTTATTTGTATAGGAACTTTCTTGGGAATTTATATTTGGCTGGCTGGTATTGCTTCTTTCTGGGCACGATTTAAACTTGTAGACGTCTCAGATTCAAAAGTTTCTTATAAAGTATAAAACCTTATTTAATCCTAAATTAAATTTCCGCTTAATTTTTACTAATCGTCTCTTGGGATACGTTCTACCCAAACCATTTGTGTTGTAGAATGTACGGCAGGACCAAACTGATTATAAACAGCAACATCTGCAGCATCGCGACCAAAGCCCAGCGCCACATAACCACCTTTGCGCCCATGTTGAGTAGCATCAAAAGTGTACCAACGACCACCTATAAAGGCCTCAAACCAAGCGTGCATATCCATGGGATTAAGATTGTGTAAATAACCCACAACCATACGCGTGGGAATACTTAGGCTTCGACAAAGAGCTATTCCAAAATGCGCGAGATCCCTGCAAACACCAGATTGCATTGTGTTGACTTCTACAGCAGAAACCGGAAATGCACTGCTACCGGGAATGTAATTAATATTATGGCGCAACCAGGCTTCTATTGCAGCAACCTGATCATAACCTGGCAAATGCCCCATAGTAATTGAAGTTGCAAGGTCACCAAAACGATCTGACTCGCAATACCTGCTGGGCAAAAGGTAACTAAGCACAGAATCTGGTAAATTCTGAATTTCTATAAAAGGTGCTCCGGGCGCTTCATCAATGTATTCTGCAATTCTAACATCTGCATTTGTACTAATTGTAAACATTCCCGGATAAGCAATAAGACGTTGACAAAGGTTACCATAACCATCTGTAAACTCAAAAGCAGGAATACTAGGCACAACTTGATATTCTTCCCTTGCCACCCACTGCTGGGATCCGCTACGTGGGCGTAACATAAAAATAAATGGTGTAGGCACCGAAATATTAAATGTTAACTCACAACTGGTACGTAACCACATATGTTTTATTTTAAGTTGGAATGCCCATTCATTAGACGCATAACAATATCGACAATTGTTTGACCAATTAAGTGTGTTATTTTGATGAATAAAAATTAACACTTCCGATTTTTCGCTAAAGCGAAAACCACCTTCCCTTTCCAAGGGAAGGAACATTTTGTAGACTTTTACTTGTTCTTTTCTTCAATCCACCTGCTCATAAATTTTGTGGCCTGCAAAGATTGATGTTGCAGCATAGCTCCTGTGAAATTATGCAGGCGGTGCTTTTGTAAGTTGCTTAAAATATCAATAAATCTCTCTCTCGCAATAGGGAACCATTCTTCTTTTAAAAAACAAGAATTAATGATATGAATTCCGTTTTTTTGTGCTTTTTGCCATTTTTCAGCGTTATTATAGAGGTTTATAGCATACTTTGCAAATAGATCAGGATCATCAGTTATTTCACCATTAAACGGAAGATTTCCATGCATACCTTCTGCACCAATTGTAGTCGTTACTGCCGGAGTTCCGTATTGCATGGCATCCAGCAATTTACCTTTGAGCCCAGCACCCGTTTTTAAAGGCGCTAGTAGAACTCTGGAATCACCTATAACTTCAAAAGCATTTTCTGCTTTCCCCATAATAAGAAATCCCTCTTTGGGGTTATGCAATTGCGTGACTTTTTGAGAAGGATAAGAACCATAAATTTTTAGTCCTGCCTCGGGTAATTCTTTTTTGATTTTGGGCCAAATCGTTTCCTTTAAATACCGCACCGCATCCCAATTAGGCTCATGGCGAAAGTTACCTATCGTCATAAAATCGACTCGATTTTTATAGGTTTTCCACCGATTTATGGCTGTTTCAGTCAGTTTTTCTACCATAAATGGAAGGTAAAGCAGAAGTTCTTCAGAAACATGAAAGAAGTTCGTTAGATAATGCATTTCAACTTCAGAAATTATAAGCGACAAATCACATCTGTAAATACTTGCTATTTCCCGCTTTGCATAATCGTTTACCAAAAATTCTGCAGTAAAGGGAAGATTTTGCTTTAATGCTGCTTCTCTGCCTTTTCGCAGTCCGTGTAAATCTTCGGTATCTAAAATTCTTAATGCATCAGGGCAATTTTCAGCAATACGCCAGCCAAATTGCTCCTCTGCCATAAACCGATCAAACATGACGATATGAGGTTGCAAAGCTTTCGCGAAAGCATCAAAACTAGAATTATTGAGTGCTATCGTATGCCCCTGAATTCCTAAAATTGAAAAGGCAGCCGAAGCTTCACCTTTAACCGAAGCACTAGCAAAATGCACCTCCCAATTCTCACTTTGAAAAAGCTCAATAAGCTGCATCATACGACTGCCAGCAGCAGATGAAGTAGGTTCTGGCCAGACCTGACCTATGATTAAAACTTTCATGGTTGTAAAGATAGTTTATTGATAGTTTGATTGAATTACTTGAAGCGAGAGTAGAAAGTGGTTCATAGTAGAAGCTTCAATAATACAAGTTTCACTTATGACTGAAAGTTCATATCTTTAAACATGGAATTTACCGAAGCTAAAGAACAATTTCTAAAAACCTGGGGCGAACTCGGTGCCAACTGGGGGATAAACAAAACCATGGCCCAAATTCACGCATTATTAATGGTTGCACCAGATTCTCTTTCAATGGAGGAAGTCATGGAAGAGTTACACATTTCACGAGGTAGCGCTAGCATGAATTTACGAGCATTAATAGAATGGGAACTCATATTTAAAGAATACAAATATGGGGAAAGACGCGAGTATTTTAAAGCGGAACAGGATATCGTTCAACTTGCCAGAAAAGTGGCGATAGAACGACGAAAACGTGAGTTAAAGCCAACACTCGAAGTTTTAGAAAATGTACAATCATTCAACGCAGATTCTTCAAAAGAAGAACGGCATTTTAAAGCTAAAACCAAAGAATTATATGATATCGTTTCAAAAGCTGATACGATGCTTGAAAAGATTGTAAACCAAAAAGAAAACTGGATTACAAAAACTATATTTAAGTTAATGACTTAAAATAAAGTCTTAAAAGCTAATGAAAGACCTACAAGAAACTGAACAAAAGACCTACAAGGTTTTGGAAACCTTGCAGGTTCAGTCTCAGTTTATTAAGCTTCTTCCATATATTCTTCAATTGGCGCGCAAGTACAAATAAGGTTACGATCACCAAAGGCGTCATCTACACGGCGCACAGTAGGCCAGAATTTATTATCTGCCACATACTCTAAAGGAAATGCAGCCTGCTCTCTGGTATATGGGAAATCCCATTTATCTGCCGTTAACATCTTCATCGTGTGAGGTGCATTTTTTAGCATATTATTGGGTTCATCTTCACTAGCGCTATCAATTTCCTTCTTAATGGAAAGCATTGCGTCACAAAAGCGGTCTAATTCAGATTTGCTTTCACTTTCTGTAGGCTCAATCATCATAGTTCCTGCTACAGGAAAGGAGACTGTAGGAGAATGAAAACCATAATCCATCAAGCGCTTTGCGATATCACTCACTTCAATACCATTTGCTTTAAAAGGTCTGCAATCAATTATCATTTCATGTGCAGCACGGCCTTTTTCGCCCGTATATAAAACGTCAAAAGCTCCGGTTAAACGCTCTTTTATATAATTTGCGTTGAGTATAGCAGCTTCAGTAGATTGCTTTAATCCGTCTGCTCCCAGCATTTTTATATAACCATAAGAAATCAAACAAACCGAAGCAGAACCCCAGGGAGCTGCAGATATTGCAGTTATCGCTTTTTCTCCCCCAGTTTTAATCACAGGATTTGTAGGTAAAAATGGAACAAGTTGCTCTGCTACGCATATAGGACCAACACCCGGACCACCACCGCCATGCGGAATAGCAAATGTTTTATGCAAGTTTAAATGACAAACATCTGCACCAATGTTTCCGGGATTTGTTAAACCAACCTGCGCGTTCATGTTTGCGCCGTCCATATAAACTTGTCCGCCATTATCGTGAATGATTGCGGTAATTTCCTGAATAGCACTTTCATAAACTCCGTGAGTTGATGGGTAAGTCACCATTAAAGCAGCCAGATTATCTTTATATTTTTCGGCTTTTTCACGTAGATCTTCTACGTCAATATTTCCCTTTTCATTTGACTTAGTAACTACAACCTGCATCCCGGCCATAACGGCACTTGCAGGATTTGTACCATGAGCAGATGATGGAATAAGACAAATATTACGATGATCTTCTCCCCTGCTTTCATGATATGCGCGTATTACCATAAGACCTGCGTATTCTCCCTGAGCACCAGAATTAGGCTGAAGTGAAGTACCCGCAAAACCTGTAATTTCGGTAAGTTGTTCTTCTAGTTTGCCTAGCATAAGTTGGTAACCTTCTGCTTGATCAATAGGAGCAAATGGGTGAATGTTTCCCCAACGCGCATCACTTAATGGCAACATTTCTGCGGCAGCATTAAGTTTCATTGTGCATGATCCCAGCGAAATCATGCTATGATTCAATGAAAGATCTTTACGCTCCAATTTTTTAATGTAGCGCATCAATTCTGTTTCAGAATGATAAGAATTAAAGACTTCATTGGTCATAAATTCTGTCTGTCGCTTTAAATTTTCAGGAATT
>JBALXG010000234.1:0-5163 GCA_036961055.1 Leeuwenhoekiella sp.
GTTCTATGGTATATACAGAAGCAGGTTTAGCGCCATATACTTCACCCCCGCTTATCACTCCAAAATACGATACTCAGGAAGAACTTTTCAATATTTGGCTTGAAGAACTCGACTCTGCAATTACAGATTTAATGGCTCCAGATCAATTTACTATAGGAGATCAGGATCTTATTTATGGGGGAGATTATGCAAAGTGGGCAAAATTTTGCAATCTGCTTAAACTAAAAATCGCCGCAAGATTAGTAAATGCAGACAGAGCAAGAGCACTTCAAATTGTTGAACAGGTAGTTAACTCTCCAGCTGGATATATGGATGACACAAGTGACGATTTTATTTATCAACGCGGTATTAATTACAGAGGAACAGGAAACACCCAGCAGCCAGGAATAGGAGGTATGAATATCATAGATTTTATGGTTGAGAATAAAGATCCAAGAGTAAGGGTTCTTTTTAATAAAAACTCTTTTAATGGTGAGGTGGTACAGTCTTTTATCGAGACAGAAACACCTCTACCTCCTTATGTAGAGCAATATGTCGAGCTTGATGCTGATGGTGATTTTGCGGGATGGTCAGGACCGGGAGAACCTTGGGTACGCTATTTTGGGGTTCCATTATCTCCAGATGCTGTGTTTAATGGCGCAAATGCAATATATTTCAATCAGGGTATTAATAATAGAATTAGCATTGATGGTGTAGAAAAAACGTATTCATCAACATCAGATTTTGCAGAGCGCATTACGCGTACAGGGTACGGGTTTACTTATCCTACTAAACCTGGGGGCCGCATAATTGAGCGCACAGATAATTTTCCAGCGTTAGAAGTTATATTGGGTTCATCTGCAGAGACCAACTTGTATTTAGCGGAATTTAAATTATTAGGAGCGGGTCTGCCAGGAGAAGCACAGGATTACTTTAACAGAGGTGTTGAGTTTTCAGTATCCCGTTTAGACCAGCTTGCTGAAAGTAATGGATTCCCATATTATGATGGAGATCCGGTTTATACAGATGAGACACTTGCTGATGCTGGAGCTACTAAGTTAAAATCTGGAGAATTAGATGAATTATTGCTTCAGCCAGCATATAACCTGGCATCAGAAGGGTTGGAAAAAGTTTATATACAACAATATATAAACTTTGCTGCTACACCGGGAGATTTATGGACAACAGTCCGTCGTTCTGGTATTCCTAAAACCGGTAGCGATTTATTGCCAAGGGATCCATTTTTAGCAGGAGGTTCATTATTAACTGTTCCTCGTCGTTTTATGGTAAACACACCTACCGAAGACAATAAAAATTATTCAAACATCAATGAAGCTTATATAAATCAAAGTTTTACAGCAGGTACAAATAGTCCATCGATTTTAAACACCGAGCGTATCTGGTTTGATAAAACAGATCCAAATTATGGTGCAGGACCAAAGGAATAAACCTAGTCAAGTCTGCTATTAGTATTTAATTTTTATGCAATTATAATAAGGATAATATAAATCAGGTCATTTTTAAAATGACCTGATTTTTTAATTAATGGTCTATAATGAAGATAATTACACGCATTTCGTTTGTTTTCTGCATACTATTTGTCTCTGGTTTATGCTTTAGCCAGAACGTACAGGGCAATATTGTTCAGTATTTTGGAAAGGAAAAGGTAGAAGATGTAAATGAAGGTGAGATCATTCAGCTATTTACAAAAGGGCTTATTTTAAAGAAACGAGGTTTTACGTTTGCTCCTGATGCTATTTTAAGTGATCCTGTTTTTGCGCGTGTTTTGGCACAAAAAGAAAGTGGTATTTCAGAAGGAAAAACTGAAATTGATGGGATATCAGGGAAATCCGTAGCATGGGAAACTATAGTAGCTAGTGAAAAAAATGAATTTGATGATAGTGGTCTAAGGTCAGGATATCTTTATCTGGAATATAATTCAAAAAATGAACAAACCGTGCTTTTTGAAGCTTCGGGTCACACAAATGTTTTAATTAATGGCTTACCTCATGAAGGAGACCACTATGATTTTGGCTGGACTTTAATCCCAGTAAAATTAAAAAAAGGTAAAAACAAATTTTTGCTCTCTGGAGGGCGATTTTCGACCATGAGAGCCCGATTATTAAAGCCTGATCAACCTGTTCAGTTTACAAAGCGGGATATGACCCTTCCAGATATTTTGGCAGAAGAAAACGCGCCATTATTGGGAGGAATTAGAATAATGAACACTAAAGAAAACTGGTTTAAAGGCGGTAAAATCGTCTTAAAAGCGGGTAATATTGAAATCAAAACCGAAGTTCCTGCGATCTCTCCATTAACGATAAGAAAAGTTCCATTTTCAATTCCTGTTCCTGCTAACTTAACTGAAGAAGATACAATTAATTATACTATTTCTTTGCTGGATAAAGCTGGTAAAAAATTAGCAAGTGATTCAATTGCACTAGTTGTTAAATCAAAATACAAAAAGCATAAAAACACTTTTATAAGTTCGGTTGATGGAAGCGTGCAGTATTATAGCATAGCTCCTTCTCTAACTAAAGATGTTGACAATCAGGCCCTGTTTTTCTCTGTACATGGTGCATCAGTAGAAGCTGTAAATCAAGCCAATGCATATAAACAAAAAGACTGGGGACATGTTGTAGCGCCAACTAACCGAAGACCGTATGGTTTTGCCTGGGAAGATTGGGGGCGATTAGACGCTCTGGAAGTACTTAGTGAAGCAGAAAAATTATTAAAGACAGATCCTCAGCATACTTATTTAACAGGTCACTCGATGGGAGGTCATGGCACATGGTACTTAGGAGCAACTTACCCTGATAGATTTGCAGCTATTGCACCTTGCGCCGGTTATCCAGATCTTTTTAAATACCGAGATAATTCTATAGAGCGTATGAAAGATATGCCGGAAGAGAATTTTGAAAGATTTGGATTTACAAAAGCAGAATTTCTTAAAAGCATAAAGCCACATCTGGAAAATGATTTAGATTATTTATTAGATTCAATTATCAGAAGAGCCGGTAATCCCAGCAGGACTCTTAAATTAAAGCGTAATTATCTGCATTACGGGGTTTTTGTATTACATGGCGAAAAAGATAATGTAGTGCCTACGTCTATAGCGAGGGATATGAGAGAAAGATTGGGTAAATTTCACAATGACTTTAGCTATTATGAATATCCAGGTGGCGCGCATTGGTATGGTGATGAAAGTGTAGACTGGCCACCACTATTTGATTTTTTTAAAGCCAGAAGTATCAAAAAATCAGCAGAAATAGATGAAATAGAATTTTATACCGGTTCACCAGGAGTTTCTGCAAGCTCACATTTTGTGAGTATCCTTCAGCAAATCATACCTTTTAAAATCAGTTCTTTTAAAGTAAATAAAGCTGAAGGAAAAATCGATCTTAGTACTACTAATGTTGCAACAATCGCTATTGACCTTAAAGATGCCGTGGTTACTAATGATACGTTGACTATTGATGAGCAACAATTAATTATTAAGCAAAAGGATAAAGTTTATCTAAAAAATAATGAAGGAAAATGGGCCGTATCACAAGCACCTGATAATACTGAAAAAGGACCTCAACGCAATGGAGGTTTTAAAGATGCCTTTAGGAACAATATGGTTTTTGTATATGCTTCACATGGCTCAGAGGAAGAGAATGAATGGTATTATAACAGAGCTCAGTTTGATGCAGAAAAGTTCTGGTACAGAGCAAATGGTAATATTGAGATTATAAAAGATACAGATTTTAAAAAAAGCAATTATCCTGACCAGAATATTATTTTATATGGAAATAGCGATAATAACAGTGCCTGGAAAGGTCTTCTTAATAAAAGCCCCCTGCAAGTGTCTGACAACACATTAACATTAGGCGATAAAACGCTGAAAGGGAATCAGTGGGGAGCATATTTTATTTATCCCAGAGAGGATAGCAATATTGCCAGCGTAGGTGTTGTAACAGCTTCCGGAATAGCAGGAATGAAAGGAGCATATGCTAACGATTATTTAGTAAACGGGACTACATTTCCTGATATCCTTATTTTTGATGATACCATGATGAAGAGTGGAATTTCAGGAGTTCAATGTAGTGGTTTCTTTGGAAATGACTGGTCTGCAGAACAAGGAGATATTATCTGGAGAGAATAAAAACACACACTATAAATTCAACAAAAAATGAAGCTTAATTTTTTTAAAAAAACTCAGTTTGTTTTAATTTTTTCTTCTGCAATTTTTTTGCAAAATATTAATGCCCAGGCGATATATGAAGATGAGCGATATGTCCCGGAAACAGATTCTCTTACAAATGTTAAAATAAAAGAATGGCAGGGTTTGAAATTTGGACTTTTAATGCATTGGGGCGCCTATAGTCAATGGGGAATTACAGAATCCTGGTCCTTATGTCCAGAGGAATATGGATGGTGTGAACGTACAAAAGGTTCTAACCCCGGGGATTATTATACCTATAAAAAGGATTATGAAAACCTGCAAACAACTTTTAATCCTGTGAAATTTGCTCCTGAAAAATGGGCAAAAGCCGCTAAAAATGCGGGGATGAAGTATGTGGTTTTTACTACTAAACATCACGATGGATTTTGCATGTTTGATTCAAAATACACTGATTATAAAATCACAGACCCAAAGACGCCTTTTTCGACCAATCCTAAGGCAAATGTAACTAAAGAAATTTTTAATGCTTTTAGAGGAGAAGGTTTATGGGCGGGAGCTTATTTCTCAAAACCAGACTGGCATGAGCCTTCCTACTGGGATCCTTATTATACGCCAAAAGATAGAAATGTAAATTATGATCCAGATAAATACCCAGAAAAGTGGAATGAGTTTGTTCAATTTACTCATAATCAAATTATGGAACTGCTCACAGATTACGGTAAAATTGACATTTTGTGGCTTGATGGTGGCTGGGTTGCAAAAAAACCAAAAAGTGAGATAACTTCGTTTTATGAAACAGAACTTAAAAACAACGAAACGGGCTATATCATAAGTAAATCGATCAATCAGGATATAAAAATGGACGAGCTTGTTGAACAGGCTCGTGAAAAGCAACCAGGATTAATAGTCGTAGATAGGGCTGTACACGGCAAAAATCAGAATTATTTAACACCAGAAAACAGAGTGCCGGAAAAGCCGCTTCCATATCCATGGGAATCCTGCACAATTTCTGGTGG
>JBALXG010000235.1:0-5146 GCA_036961055.1 Leeuwenhoekiella sp.
TCTTCCTGCTTTGAGGAAAGATTTCTGCAGATTTTTCCACAACGAAATAATAGCCATCAACATTACATCAAACTTTTTGTTGATTAACATAATTCATCAGGAGGGCTGTTCCTGCTAGTTTTTAACTAATCCAAATTTAATATGCCCAACATCCCGGCGAATTTTTGCAAAGCATATTTAAAATTGATAATGTCTCCTGAAACACGATAGTTTAAAACAAAAAAAAAGAGGTCGATGAATGACCTCTTTTTTATAACAATTAAATAAGCTTATTTATTTTGCTCTGTCATATTTTTCCATGTAGCGTTTCCACAATTTAGTTTGATGACTTTCAAGACTTATATCTCTACCTTGAATCATTGCTTTAGTGACATTATTTCCTTTCATTTCAAGTGCATTTCCTGTACTTACAAATAACGTTGCATCTTTTCCGGTTTCAAGAGTGCCTACAGTTTTATCCATTCCCACTATCTTTGCCGCATTACTCGTAATAAGCTTTAAGGCTTCGTCAAAAGGAAGACCGTACGCTGTAATCTGACCAGCATAAAAGGGAATGTTACGAGCTTGCCAGTATTCGCCACTATTTCCTAAGGCAACTGTAACACCAGCATCTATTAATGTTTTCGCCATTTTAAAGGAAATATCATAATCATCGTCATCAGATTCTGGTAAACTATGAACGCGCGAAAGAATAACAGGAATATTAGCTTTGGCTAATTTATCTGCGACCTTGTAACCTCTATATGCACCTACCAGTACAATATTATTCAATTGCATATCGTCTCTAAAAGCAAGAACATCCATTATTTCTTTTTCACCATCAACATGTATATAAAGATTTTCCTTTCCAGTAAGCATATCCTGCATAGCAGCATAAGGCAGATTATTTATCGATACATCTCCTTTGTTATAAGCTTTTGACTGAATAATAAACTTTTTAATATCGGCAATCTCATCTTTATAATCTTTATTCGGGCTGTATCCCGCATCTTCGCCTAACCACCATCTGCCTCTCTTAAAACTGTTGGGCCACTGTAAATGTATTCCATCACCTTTTTCAATAACAGCATCTTCCCAGTTCCAGGCATCGAGCTGAACTATAGAAGAAGTTCCAGATATGGTGCCGCCCTGAGGTACTGTTTGAGCCATTAAAACTCCATTAGGCCGCATACTTTCTACAACTTTAGATTCAGCATTATAAGCGATTATTGCTTCTATATGAGGATTAAATTCTCCTATTTCATCTTGATCTTCAGTGGCTCTTACGGCTTCAATTTCAATTAGACCCAAAGTGGTATCTAATGCTATAAAACCGGGATAAACATGTTGGCCGCTTATATCTATAATTTCGCCAGTGGCTTCTTTTTGTGAAGATGAGGCATCAACAACATCAGTGATTTTACCATCCTTAATAAATATTAGGCTGTTTTCTATAACTTTCCCGTTGCCTATATGGGCGGTTCCACCTTTTAATGTAATTTCCCCCGTTTGCTTGACAGCAGGAGTTTGCTGAGCTACTATGCTTAATGTACAAAGCAGTAGCAATAAATATAATTTTTTATATACTTTCATCTTATTCAAGTGTTTCTAAAGTGTCACAATGCATACGTTGTTTTTCTTCCTTCTTTGCAGGTTGAGTCTTAAGACCTTTATTTTTGTCTGCCAGCATAAGCGTAGATAATTTGTTTTTCTCCTGCTGAACTTCCTTCCTCAACTCTTTATCTTTTTCTATATCAAAGTAGACAGCACCTTCAACAAGTGTTTTTTCCGCGACAGCGCTAATAGACATCGGGTAAGTTGACCAAAGCACTAGATCTGCATCTTTCCCTTCTTTAATACTTCCCGTTCTGTCATCAATATGAAGCATTTTTGCCGGATTAAGGGTTACAAATTTCCAGGCTTCCTCCTCTGGCACACCACCATATTTCATTGTTTTTGCAGCTTCCTGATTTAAACGTCTGGACATTTCTGCATCATCACTGTTAATCCCGGTTAATACTCCCTGACTCCACATAATTGCGGCATTGTAAGGTATAGCATCGTTTACTTCATACTTATACGCCCACCAGTCGCTGAAGGTCGATCCGGCAACTCCGTGCTCTGCCATTTTATCTGCTACTTTATATCCTTCAAGAATGTGGGTAAAAGTATTAATACGAAAGTCAAAAGATTCTGCAACTTTCATAAGCATGTTAATCTCACTCTGCACATAAGAATGTGAAGTTACAAAGCGCTCTTTATTCAAGATTTCGGCTAGAGTTTCCATTTCATAATCTTTACGATATGGCTTGCCGCTTTTCTTTTTAGCGTCATATTCTTTAGCTCTCTGAAAATAATCCATGTACAATTGTTGTACACCCATTCTGGTTTGTGGAAATCTACTAAAACTGCCCCAGTTAGATTGTTTTACATTTTCACCCAAAGCAAACTTGATAAACTTAATATCGTCAAGAACCATATCGTCGATAGATGTTCCCCATTTAAGTTTCATAATGGCAGACTGCCCACCTATAGGATTTGCAGAACCGTGTAAAAGCTGAACTGTGGTTACACCACCGGCAAGATCACGATAGATATCTATGTCATCTGGGTTAACTGCATCCTTCATACGTACTTCTGCTGACGAATTTTGACCAGATTCATTAATGCTGAATGCTGCAATATGTGAGTGTTCGTCAATTATACCTGCGGTTAAGTGTTTACCGGTTGCATCAACAACTGTGGCACCTCCTGCAGAAAGATCAGTTCCTATTTTAGCGATTTTGCCATTTTTAATAAGAACATCTGTGTTTTCTAAAATTCCTTCTTTTTCACCAGTCCATACGGTGGCATTTTTAAAAAGTATGGTTTCCTGTTTTGGTTTTTCTTTATAACCAAAAGCTACATTAGGAAATAACACAGGAACAACTTCTGCGACTTCGTCCTTATCTTCTACCTTTTTATCATCTGATTTTTTAGCTGTTTCATCAGTTTTTGTTGCTGTAAAAGTGGTTTCTGTACCATTAGCAGCAATTGCTTTGCCTGTCCAGCTTTTAGTTTTGGTAGGCTGAGCGATCAGTCTGATGAATTCTGTTTTTGTAGTGTCTGGAGCAGTAAAAGTTATATTTAGCCATTCATCTGTGTAGCTAATTTTCGACCCCAACTTACTGTCGCCCTGTTTTATAGTCACACTGGGTTTTTCAGTTGACTTTGAAATTTCCATTTCGTACGAATTTCCCAAAACGCTTACAGTATACTTACCATCAATATCTATAATTCCAGCATCTTTTACAATGTATTTGTCTCCCTGAACCCAGTTCTCAAATATTTCTGTATCATCTTCAAAAATAGGTTACTAGGAGATTTGCCCAGGAACCAGCCTTTAATGAGCCAATTTCGTCTGATTTTCCAAGTAATTGGGCAGGTATTGTGGTAAGTGCAGCAAGTGCTTTTTGTTTATCAAGACCATATTTAAATGCTTTTTTAAGCATTTCCATAAACTTATCTGGTGATTTTAAACCGTGTGTAGTAAGTGAGAAAGTTACACCTGCATCCTGCATTTTTGCTGGATTTGTAGGGGCCTGATCCCAGTAAAGCATTTGAGCTAGTGAAACATAATCTGCCTGATAAGGATCTTCCACATCATAAGCATCTGGAAAATTTAAAGGAAGTATATATTGAGAACCTGTGGCTTTAATCTCATCAATTCTCTTATATTCATCTCCACCACCTACAATTACAAATGGTACATTAGTTTCTTTTGAAAGTTTTGAAATGCGTAGATCATCATATAAACCATCACCATAAAAAATTTGAGGCAGATCCATATTTTTATTTAAAGCTTCAAGAGATAAATCTTTAGTATCTTCATTACCTTCAGCATACCATTTTGCATCAACAAATAACTGTCTAATTAATGCTGTGGCGCCCATAATTGATGAAGGGTACGACTGAGGTGAAAGATTACTTTTTTCAAAAGAGAAAAACTGAGCAGAGCGCTCATCGAGTAAGCGTTGTGAATTATCGCCGTCTTCATTAAGAGCGACAAGAATACCAGTACCTCGTGCAACTGCATCTTCTTTATGCGTATTTACCACTCCAAAACCTGCTTTTAATAGTTCTTCGGCAGCTTTTTTATCATATTTAAAATCATCAAGAGCTCTGGTTTCAGGGCGTATATGATCATTCCAGTAGTAACCTTCACGAGTAGGTTCATATTGCTGACTGCGGCCACCACCTTCTCTTTTTGGTTTTTCGACTCCAAACCCCGAATAAACATCTATAAAGGAAGGATAAATGTGTTTTCCTTTAAGATCTACTACAACCGCGTTTTTGGGTTCGTTTACATTTTTGCCTGCCGAAATAACTTTGCCATCTTGAATAACAAGAGTACCATTGTTAATAGTCTGGTCTGGAGAAATGTGTAGCGTTGCATTTTTGAGGATAGTGTAATTGGTGTTTTGAGTAATAACACCATCATTTTTAGGGAAGTAATCCTGCGTATGCCCTAGAAAGCTAAGGAGCAGAAAACTACCCAAAAGGGATAATTTTTTAATCATTATTTAGTGGGTTTAATTTAAGCTGCTTAAAGGTAGGAAATGTTAAAAATGATAACAGTTAATTAAGATTTTTTTAACGTTAAGGTAGTTTGATGGTGGTTTTGAAGTAATTCACCACTAATGCAACAACATAATTGTAACTTTGCATACCTAGTGGTTGATTGTTTGCCTTTAGATAGTTACCGTAGAATACAGCTAAATATGGTTCTAACGGATTAGCATAAGAAGACCAGAATTCATACGATTGCGCATAGTTTTTGAGTATGCCTATATTTAACTTGTTTTTAAGTAGTTCTGCGGCTTGGGGATTGCGCAAATAAATTTCGTTAAGGCAATAACGTAAAGCAAAAATATATCCTGAATATTTAAAATATGGATCAGAATTGCGGGTGGTAGCCATAATTCCTATAAAATTAGCTTCATTTTCTTTAGCAAAACCCAGTTGGTGGCCTTGCTCGTGACAGGTAACTAAAGGCCATCTGTGCGCGGGAATTAAACCATTAATCTGCGCTTCGTTAGTTATCGGGTTTAAATATCCGCTAAAACCCATAACCGATAAAGGATACCGAAAAAGCGAGTTTTTGACACTTTTAGGTGGATAATCGAGC
>JBALXG010000236.1:0-5094 GCA_036961055.1 Leeuwenhoekiella sp.
GGAAATAATATAATAAGCGTTCTCGACCTATCAAAAACAAAGACTGTTAAAGGAATGGCAGAGCTGGAACGCATTTTTGGTAAAAATATCACTACACGCAACTGGAATACGGTTGAAAAAATCGCATTAAGAATCAGCGCGAAAAAATAAATATTTAGAATTATTTACATGAAAAAATTTCACTTTTATACCATGTTCTTTTTTGTCATATTCAGCTGCCAGACAAAACGGGGAACCTCACTTACAAAAGGTTGTTATGTTTATAATGTTGATGATAATCTTATAAAATTTGAAGTAGAAAAAACCGGAGAAACAGTTTCTGGTAATCTTGATTATGCTTTTGCTGAAAAAGACAAAAATCATGGAACGTTTACGGGACATTTTAAAGGCGATACGCTTATAGGCGACTATACATTTCAGTCTGAAGGAATGATAAGTTCGCGAGAAGTAGCGTTTTTAGTTAAAAATAACCAACTTTTTGAGGGTTATGGGCAGATAATTACAAATGGCAGCGAGGTGAAATTTAAGGATAGTGGTGCATTAAAATTTAATTCAACCATGCCATTAAAGCAAAAAGACTGTAATTAAATATGTCGCGGTGTATTAAATATCAGGTAAATCTTACCAAACAACTTCTAATTCGCTAAATATCTTGTTAAATAGAAGCTCATTTATCAATATAGAACTGACGATTACTTATCAATTTAATTATATTGCGCATCAAGCTTCTCAAGCCCCGGATAAGCTACATATCAGATAGTTTGCATTAAATTATCTGCTTCATACAATCTGAATAATTTTTTCTTTTTATGCTTAATTTCCTTTTTGTCGCAGCAGAGAATGATGCGATTGCAAATTGTAAGGCCGGGGGTATGGGTGATGTTGTGAGAGATGTGCCCAGACAAATATCACAACGCGGCGATCATGTACATGTGGTAGTTCCCTCTTATTCCCGATTACATCTAGGCGCAGAGTTTATTTCAAAGCTTATATTTCCATTAAGAAATCAGTTGTACACAGCCGAAATCTATAAGATTGCTCCTAAAAAGGAATTTGAAAATATCACTCACTATGTAATTCATCATCCTGAAATACAGGCTGGCGATATCGCACATATTTATCACAATGACTTACTTGAGCCCTATTACACTGACGCTATAAAATATTTCATTTTTTGTAAAGCAGTGGCTCAGGCGATGCTAGATGGGATCTTTAACAAACTTGATGTTGTACATCTTCATGACTGGCATAGCAGCCCATTGTTGTTTATTAAAGAATATGAAAAAGGCTTTAACAGCTTGCAAAGTATACGCTATGTTTATAGCATTCATAATCTGGCGATACAGGGAATACGACCATTTGAGAATAATTATTCTTCGGTGAGAAACTGGTTTCCTTATCCCTCTCTCGATTTTAATTATGAAAAATTAAAAGATGATAGATATCCTGATTGTATAAATTTAATGGCCGTTGGGATACGCCTTGCTGATGCCGTACATACGGTTTCCCCATCATACAAAGATGACATACGATTACCCAGCAGACCTCCAGAATTTATAGGTGGTGAAGGACTGGAAAAAGATTTGCAGCAGGCTAATGCCGAAAATAGATTATTTGGAATTTTAAACGGTGCAAATTATTCAAACATACGCACTGCAGATAAAAACCAGCTTTTCCCTAATATCACCCTTGCAATTTTTAAATGGCTTCAGCAGGAATCAAAGAAATATAAGTCTGATTTTCTTGCTCATACGGGCGAAAAAATAATGCCTTATTTAGCAAAGAAACCTGATTTTATCTGTTCTAGTGTTGCCAGACTTACAGAGCAGAAATTTTATTTTTTTAAACGCTCACCAGAAGCACTTGTTGATATTTTAAAAACGCTGGACAAAATTAATGGCGTTTACATGTTACTGGGTACTGGTGCACCAGAATATGAAGCGATGATGCGCAAAATAAGCTACGATTATCCCAATTTTATATTTATAAATGCCCAGTCTGAAGATGTGATAGATTCTATTTATCTTGAATCTGATTTATATTTTATGCCCAGTCTTTTTGAACCATGCGGTATAAGTCAAATGCTTGCTATGCGCAACGGAAATCCCTGTTTTGTGCATAATACCGGAGGTTTAAAAGATACCGTTGAGCATATGGTGACAGGGTTTTCCTTTGGCGGTAACACGTATGATGAAATCATTACTAGCATGACTACTGAATTTGATAATGTTATTAAGCTATTTGAAAAAGATAAATCAACCTGGAAAAAGATACAGAAAAATGCCAGTTTAAAGCGATTTACCTGGGAAGCTTCTGTTGATGAATATTATAAATATCTTTACAAAACCGCTCTTTAAAACTCCATAGCTTACCTGCCTAATTTAAAAGCAATGCCAAATGCAATTGTAGATATTATAATCCCTGTCATAAAAAACACATAGGTATATCGTAAAATTGAATATTTTCTGGCAAGAACCGTACCCAGCGCATATAAATCTTTTGCTAGAGAACTGTATAGGTATTGTTTATCGTTCATTACTTCATTCATCGCCCACTCAAATTCTTCAAGTTTCATTTTATGAAATTTACCAAAGAACACAATATTCACCTTCTTATTAATTACTTCTTCTCTAGTAAAAGTTCCTGTTGTAATGTGGGGTCTGGTGGCAACTATTGAAAGAATCATCGATACAACACTAAAGAATATAAAGATTACAGTAGGATAAATTAGATACTTATTAGAAGGGTTGTCTAATTTAGGTATAAGGTTAGACAAGGCCACAGAAATAATAATTGCATTTACAGAGAGTAAAATATTGGCTTTTCTATCAGCAGTATCGCTTAGAGACGTATGATTTTTAAGGGTTATTCTAAATAAAGTATCAATACTACGCTCAGACCGCGTTGCTAGTTCTTTAGTTGATTTCTTCTTCTTTTTTTGATTAAGTTTTAGCTTCTGCTCGTTTAGATTTACAAGATGTAAAGATTTCTTTGTTTGCCACTTTTTAATCGCATAAGATGTATAATATCTATAGCTATGCTTAAGTCTTTGTATATTCTCATCTACCCATTCTACATCAGAATATGTTTTTATATCAAGCAGTTTAAGCTCTTCACGCATAAGTTTTAAGGAATCTTCATAATTATCTTCTGCAAGATGAAAAGCATTTGCATCCTTAAGAATCATTTCAAGAAGATTATCTGGTTTCACACCTGGCTTTGTGGCGGCAATACAGGATAAAATGGCATCAATCTCTTTAGTATCTATATTGTGCTTACTTAGAAAATCGCCTGCTATTTGTATACTTACATCTTCATGCTGTGTAGGGTTTCTATAGAAAGCTGTATCCTGAAACCATGCGGCAAGCTCCAGAATTTCCATTTCATGCGCATCTGCTCCTTCCGCCAGGCCTATTTCTTTAGCCTTTTCTACAACTCTAAAAGTATGAGTGTAATCATGATAGGTAAAACTATTTGTATAATTTTCAGCAAAAAAATTAAAGACATACTCTTTTGCTAATGTTATAATATCACTCATAAAATTATGTTTTAGAAATCGATTTTAACAACCGCTTCGTCTATTAAATTAGTGTAAAAGTACATCTATGACAAAGTTTTTAATCTTTGAAATATCATAAAAAACAAGGGGCTTATGTACATTAAATCATTCCTCGTGGATTCATTTTTAGCAGTAATTTCCTAAACAATTTTCCATTATCTCTATTCCAAATGAATTACTATTACTCCTGCCCCGTTTATATTTCTTAAAGATTATCCAAAATTATGGGGGTTACACATAAGATGTATTTAGAAATCTTACATTTAATAAGAATTTCTAATCAAAATCAGAAAATATGCAAAAACCAAATAAACGCCTTGAAGGTCAGACTTGTATTGTTACAGGCGGAAGTTCTGGAATAGGAGAAGCTGTCGCCTTTGCAATGGGTGAGGAAGGTGCAAATGTTGTTGTAAACTATCATTCTCATAAAGAAGAAGCAGAAGAAATAGTTGATAAAATATGTAAAAGCAATTTGGGTGGCGAGGCTATCGCTGTTAAGTGTGATATAAGCAAAGAAGATGATGTCATTGATATGTTTAAACAAACTATCAGCCATTTTGGTACTGTTGACATTTGCGTTGCAAATGCTGGTTTGCAAAAAGATGCTCCTCTGCATGAAATGACTCTTAAAGACTGGCAAACTGTAATTGATGTCAACCTTACAGGACAGTTTTTAACAGTGCGTGAAGCCCTACGTGAATTTTTAAAAAGAGGTATGCGTCCTGATGTTTCAAAATCTCTGGGAAAAATTATTCACATGAGTTCTGTTCATCAAGTTATACCCTGGGCCGGCCATGCTAACTACGCAGCTTCAAAAGGAGCTATTGTCATGTTAATGGAAACCATATGCCAGGAGTACGCTCCGCAAAAAGTGAGATGTAATAGTATAGCACCGGGAGCCATAAAAACGCCTATCAATGAAAGCGCATGGGAAACGCCCGAAGCTCTTGAAAATCTAAATAAATTAATTCCATATAAACGCATTGGTGCTCCTGAAGATATAGGCAGTGCAGCTGTATGGCTGGCTTCTGATGAATCTGAATATATAAACGGCACAACAATATTTGTAGATGGTGGTATGACGTGTTACCCCGGTTTTACTACTAATGGTTAATATAAAAATCCCTAATGAATAATAATACTGAAGAACACAAAAGATTAGATGAACATTATACAAAACAAAAAGACTGGTTACAATGGGGACCATATTTAAGCGAAAGACAGTGGGGAACGGTTAGAGAAGATTATAGTCCTAATGGTGATGCCTGGAATTATTTTACACATGATGACGCACGAAGTCGTACTTACAGATGGGGAGAAGACGGCATTGCAGGAATATCAGACAGATACTGTAATATTTGTTTTAGCATTGCCTTGTGGAATGGTAAAGATCCTATTTTAAAAGAACGCCTTTTTGGACTATCGGGTCCTCGAGGTAATCATGGTGAAGACGTTAAGGAATTGTACTATTATCTTGAAAATACGCCGTCACATTCTTATATGAAACATCTGTATAAGTATCCGCAAAGCGAATT
>JBALXG010000237.1:0-1964 GCA_036961055.1 Leeuwenhoekiella sp.
TGCAAAGTAAAGCGTGTTTTCCGTTTTTACTTTTCCATTCCATACTAACTTGACTTCTTTTTTATTTATTGCATTTTCACATAAAAAATCAGGTACCAAAGCAAATCCATTTTCATTGCTTAAACACCTAATAATTGAATTAATACTAGGTAAAATATAATTAGGTTTAAAAGAAGGGCGTCTATTGAAATTTTCAAACCAAAATCTTCTGAAATGCT
This sequence comes from Leeuwenhoekiella sp., assembly GCA_036961055.1. Classification (GTDB taxonomy): domain Bacteria; phylum Bacteroidota; class Bacteroidia; order Flavobacteriales; family Flavobacteriaceae; genus Leeuwenhoekiella. The sequence goes on from JBALXG010000237.1 coordinate 219, forward strand.
CCATTTCATTTGAGGCACTGTACCAAATTTTATGTTGAAGCTCATTTTCAAGTTCTTTCCATTTTTCACTATTTATATGTTCGTCTATTTTTGCGGTATTGGTTTTTATTCCAGCTATTAACACAATGCGCTCTTTAGAAAATGGAGTGTACTGAACTAATGATTTTTTGTCATTTGGTTTATGTGGGGTTATCACTAAATCTAAAATTCCATTATTTAAATCTTTAATTAATTCAGGGTGAGCACCAAATCTGGCGATCAAGTCAAAATTCAATTTTGGGACTTCTGGTTCAATAATTAGCTGGAAGGTTTCAGAACACATACCGATGTGAAGAGATGGATTTTTTTCCTGAGTAGTTTTTTTAAAATGCTGCTCTGCGTTTTCCAGTTTTTTTATAGACTCAATAATATATTCATACAAAAGTTTACCATCTTCTGTGGGTATCATTTTTCTTGAAGTACGCTCAAATAGTTTTTTTCCTACATAAGCTTCTAAAGCATTTAAATGAACGCTAACTCCTGGTTGGGAAGCGTACAAAGCAATTGATGCCTTGGTAAGTGTGCCATGCTCATAGATTTCTTTAAATGTTCTGTACCATTCTAAATTAACCATAACTATCAATAATTTAATACAAAGGTATGATTTGTATTATTTTTATAATACAGTATGCGTTGCTACTTTTGCCGAGAATTAAATATAATAAACACATGAAAAATATTTTCATCATTAATGGAGGTCATCCTTTTGCTCATTCTGGAGGAAAATTTAATGCAACTCTTTTTAGTAATACAATCGCATATTTTGATTCTTTAGACGGTTATTCAGTACAATCTACACAGGTAGGAGATAATTACGAGGAAATGGAAGAAGTAGAAAAATTTAAATGGGCAGATCTTGTTATTTATCATACACCTATATGGTGGTTTCAAATTCCTTTTGGTTTTAAAAAATACATTGATACTGTTTTTACAGCCGGACATCAAAATGGGATTTATACCAGTGATGGAAGAAGCCGTAAAAATCCTGCTGTAAATTATGGTACTGGCGGATTGATGCAGGGAAAGAAATATATTTTAACTACAAGTTGGAATGCGCCCAAGGACGCTTTTTTATTAGAGGGAGAGTTTTTTGATCAAAGAAGTGTTGATAACGGTGCTATGTTTGGTTTTCATAGGATGAATGCATTCACAGGAATGGAACTGCTGGCTACTAATCATTTTCATGATATGGAAAAGAATGCTGATGTTCCTTTAGAGCTAGAAAATTACAATTCCTTTTTAGATTCTGTGGTAGATTCTATTGCTATAATAAAATAGAGATTTTATATATAAAATTGCCGATTTTTGACCAATTTCAGTCAATTTTCTGAAGCAGAAAATCAGTTTTAAAAGCTGAATATCTGTTTAGTTTCTATGAAGTTAAATAAAAAACCCGAAGCATTGCTTCGGGTTTTTTATTTATAGCAGAAGGATTGTGTTTAGTCTTCTACTAGAACCCAATCTCCCTTATCAAGAAGTGGTATTGCTTGTTTGTACTTCATCGTTTTATTCTCCCCATTCATAACGTGTTTAAGCGTAACATGATCATTACGTCCTATTTTGGGTCGCTGGCGTACAATTGTTTCGGTGATTTGTTGTTGACGAGATTGTGTATTGCCGGCTGCTCTATTTTGCGCAGAACGCTCATCAAGATTAGGAATTTCTTCTTTTGAAGTTTCTACTTTCTCAGATTTTGTAACCTGTCTT
>JBALXG010000237.1:1974-5093 GCA_036961055.1 Leeuwenhoekiella sp.
TCCCTTATTTGTCCTTGTTCCTGTACAGGAAGCTCTCCTTTAAATAAGAAAGAAATAACATCTTTATTTACCTCTTCAATCATTTGCTTAAATAATTCAAAGGCCTCAAATTTATAAATAAGCAAAGGATCTTTTTGCTCATGTACCGCAAGCTGAACACTTTGTTTAAGCTCATCCATTTTACGAAGATGTGTTTTCCACGCATCATCAATAATAGCAAGTGTTATGTTTTTTTCAAAATCTGTAATAAGTTGTTTACCCTCACTTTCGTAAGCATCTTTAAGATTTGTAACAACTTTTAGTTCTTTATTACCGTCTGAAAAAGGAACTACAATTCGCTCATATTTACTATCAGGGTTTTCATATACGTTTTTAATTATAGGAAAAGCCACAGCAGCATTACGCTCCATTTTTTCTTTATAATGAGCTAAAGCGGCTTTATAAACCTTACCTGCCAGTTGTTGAACGCTTAGAGAATCAAATTCCTTTTGATCAACCGGGCTGCTCATTGAGAAGAAGCGTATAAGCTCAAACTCAAAATTCTTATAATCCTGCGCTATTTTATTTGTTTCTGAGATAACTTCAGAAGTGTCATAAATCATATTTGCAAGATCCACACGTAGACGCTCACCGTAAAGTGCATGATAACGACGCTTGTAAATTACCTCACGTTGCGCGTTCATAACATCATCATACTCCAGAAGTCTCTTACGTACACCAAAGTTGTTTTCTTCAACTTTTTTCTGGGCTCGCTCAATTGATTTTGAAATCATTGAGTGCTGAATCACCTCGCCTTCTTCAAGACCCATACGGTCCATCATTTTGGCAATACGTTCAGAACCAAAAAGTCTCATCAGGTTATCTTCAAGAGAAACATAAAACTGTGAACTTCCCGGATCTCCCTGACGACCAGAACGACCTCTTAGCTGTCTGTCTACACGACGGGAGTCATGACGTTCTGTACCTATAATAGCCAGACCGCCAGCTTTTTTAACTTCTTTACTCAGTTTTATATCTGTACCACGACCTGCCATGTTAGTGGCGATTGTCACCTGACCTGCATTACCAGCATCTGCAACAATATCTGCCTCTTTTTTATGAAGTTTAGCATTTAGTACGTTGTGCGGTACTTTTCGTATGGCAAGCATTCGGCTTAATAATTCTGAAATTTCAACTGAAGTTGTACCTATCAAAACTGGTCTTCCGGCTTCGGTAAGTTTTGTCACTTCTTCAATTACCGCATTATACTTTTCTCTTTTGGTTTTATAAACTTTATCATCTCTGTCATCTCTGGCGATAGGTCTGTTTGTAGGTATTTCTACAACATCAAGTTTATAAATTTCCCAAAACTCACCAGCTTCAGTAACTGCCGTACCTGTCATACCAGATAACTTGCGGTACATTCTAAAATAATTCTGAAGGGTTACAGTTGCAAAAGTCTGTGTGGCATCTTCAATTTTTACGTTTTCCTTAGCTTCAATTGCCTGGTGCAATCCATCACTGTAACGGCGGCCATCCATAATACGACCTGTTTGCTCATCAACAATTTTCACTTTGTTCTCCATCACCACATACTCAGTATCTTTTTCAAAAAGTGTGTATGCTTTAAGCAATTGGTTCATGGTATGAATACGCTCACTTTTTACGCTAAAATCGCGGAAAAGTTCTTCTTTTTTAATTGCTTGTTCCTCGGTTGAAAGACCCGCATTTTCAATTTTGCTAATTTCCATGCCCATCTCTGGCATAACAAAAAAGTTAGGATCTCCTTTTCCGGAAATATGTTCAATTCCTTTATCAGTAAGTTCTATCTGATTATTTTTTTCATCAATTGTGAAATATAGATCTACATCTATTTTAGGCATTTCACGATTGTTGTCCTGCATGTAGTGATTTTCAGTTTTCTGCAGTAACTGTCTTATGCCTTCTTCACTCAGGTATTTTATAAGTGCTTTATTTTTAGGCAAACCTCTATAGACGCGTAGCAAAAGGATAGCTCCTTCTTTAGTATTTCCTTCAGCAATCAACTTTTTCGCTTCAGCTAAAGTACCGGTAAGTTGCTGGCGTTGTAGGTTTACTAAAGTATCTACCTGCGGTTTAAGAGCATCAAATTCATGCTGATCACCTTTTGGCACAGGACCAGAAATAATAAGGGGAGTACGGGCATCATCTACTAGTACAGAATCGACCTCATCAACTATAGCATAATTTGGTGGGCGTTGTACAAGATCATTAGGTGAATGAGCCATATTATCACGCAGATAATCAAAACCAAATTCATTATTAGTCCCATAAGTGATATCTGCAGCATAAGCTTTACGACGAGCCGCAGAATTAGGCTTATGTAAATCTATACAATCAATTGTGAGTCCATGAAACTGAAATAAAGGTGCCATCCAGGCGCTATCTCGTTTTGCAAGATAATCGTTAACGGTAACCAGATGAACTCCCTTCCCTGTAAGAGCGTTTAAGTAAACAGGCAAAGTTGCTACAAGGGTTTTTCCTTCACCGGTATGCATCTCTGCAATTTTACCTTCGTGCATCGCCACACCACCTATAAGCTGAACATCGTAGTGTATCATATCCCACGTAATGGGTTTACCAGCGGCATCCCAGTTATTTGCCCAGTAAGCTAAATCGCCTTCAAGTCTTATGTAATCTTTTTCTGCACTAAGTTCTCTGTCAAAAGTGCTTGCTGTTACTTCTAATTCAGGATTATGAAAAAATCTTTTTGCAGTTTCCTTAACTACCGCAAAAGCTTCAGGGAGAATTTCAGTAAGTGTATTCTCACTTATTTCATAAGCTTCATTTTTAAGAGCATCAATCTCTGTATAAATATCTTCCTTTCTGTCTATATCATCTGTCTCATCTGCTTCGGCTTCCAGCTGAGTCATTTTTGTATTCACATCTGCCAGCGCATTTGCTATTTTTGCTTTGAAGGCGATTGTCTTTTCGCGTAGAGAATCGTTTGATAGCTTCTCTATTTCGCTTTCGTGGCTTTTAATTTGCTCAACGAGAGGCATGATAGATGCTACGTCTTTTTTGGATTTATCTCCAATAAAAACTTTTAATACCGTATCTAATAATCCCATAATAGGTAAGTTTTTTATATATAAAAATAG
>JBALXG010000238.1:0-5085 GCA_036961055.1 Leeuwenhoekiella sp.
CGATAAAAAAGGTGTTTTTCTCCATTTTAAAACTTTTGAAACAGAGAATGATAATTTTATGGATGCTAATACAAATGGCAGAGAACGTAAGCTATATTACCGCGAACTTATAGCACGTTTTGGTCATCATTTAGCCCTTAATTGGAATATTGGAGAAGAGAATACATTACCTGAAGAGGTGTTAAGATCTGTGGCTGATTATATCAAAAGCACAGATCCATATAAGCATAATATTGTATTTCATACTTATCCCAGTCAACAAAGTAAATATGAAGCTTTTTTAGGAGGCAATGGTGAAGTGACAGGAGCATCGATACAATCTAATGTAGACAGAATTCACAATGATGTTAAAAAGTGGGTGAAAAAATCTAAAGAAGCTGGAACAAAATGGATAGTTGCAAATGACGAGCAGGGTAGTGCAAGAATAGGTGTAAATTCAGACCCTAATGATGCCAAGCTTATAAGGCAGAATGTTTTATGGAGTACTTTGCTGGCAGGTGGTATGGGGGTAGAATATTATTACGGTTATGATACAGGAGAAACCGATTTAAATGCTCAAAATCATAGATCAAGAGATCAAAAATATACAGAGGCCAATTATGCTCTATTGTTTTTTAACACCTATTTGCAAGACTATTTGCCAGATATGATTTCTGTAGATAGTATTACAGCAGCTTCTAATGATTTTGCATATGGAAAAATTGATGAATTATATGTGATTTATAGGCCGCAGGGAGGTAGTACCAGTATTAATTTATCTGTGGGTGACTGGAGTGTACAATGGTATAACCCTAGGACGGGAGGTGACCTTACTAACAAGAGTAGTATAACAGATGTTTTATTAGCTCCTGATGACAATGACTGGGTAGCTTTGGTAAAAGAGAAATCTTCGTCTGTAGAAGGTGATATTGAAACTTCTGAAGAAACCAATTGCGAACAAACAATTATACCTACAGATGATGCTTATCTACAAGTTGGAGCTAGACATAATAATAATGATTTACGAGTTGACAGTAATAGTAGAATCTCCTATTTAAAATACGATTTGTCATCTTTAACGGAAGAATTTGACAACGTGACTTTAGAACTTCAAGTAAGTTCTGATGAGGGTAATGGTGCATTAGAAATATATAAGGGATCTGGTAATGACTGGACAGAAAATAATTTAAGCGAAGAAAATAAGCCGGTGGCGGAAGGCTTGATCGGCAAGATTGATACTATTTATAGTATAGGTGAAAAATACAATGTAGAATTAGAAGATATTGTTTTAGGAGAAGTATTTACTATTATTATAAAACAAATAACTGGTAATGATTTAGCATTTTCATCAAAAGAAGGTGACAGTCCTCCTAAACTTGTTCTTACATCATATTGTGCTGATGATGGGGGCGAAGGCGATGACGAAAACCCTGATAATACTCAGAGTTGTATAGCCTTAGAAGAGAATGGGGTGGTAGCTGTAGAAGCCGAACATTTTTTTAATCAATCGCTAACTTCAAAAAGAGAATGGTTTGTTATAAATGCTAATACAAATTCAACTCCCGAACCTGATCCAGATGGCAATCATTCAGCAGGCGCAAGTAATGAACAGTATATTGAAATTTTGCCAGATACACGTGTGACTCATGACGATCCTAATATAAGTGGGGTAAGTTTTGAAAATAATCCCGGAAAAGTCGCAGTTGTTGATTATAGAGTGAAATTTAATAATCCTGGTAAATATTATGTATGGGTTAGGGCGCATTCAACGGGAACTGAAGATAATGGAGTGCATGTAGGTTTAGATGGTACATGGCCAGCTTCGGGAGAAAGAATGCAATGGTGTTCAAATAAAAACAAGTGGCGCTGGGAAAGTAGACAGAGAACAGAAGCTAATGATTGCGGGGAAGAAAAGAAGATATTTTTAAATATTCCCACTGCTGGTGAGCATACAATATCCTTTTCAATGCGAGAAGATGGTTTTGAAATGGATAAATTCATTTTATCTAAAGAATTTACTCGTCCCACTGAGAAAGGTGTAGGAGAAGTTCTTGTAGATTGTAAACATTTATCTCTTATTGAGAACAAATTTGAAGCTAAAAATATTATAAGGTTATTTCCAAATCCTGCAGAGAATACTATTTCATTTGATGGTGTCACAGATGGATCAATAAGTATTTACGATAACATTGGAAGAAAATTTATAGCTAATGTTAATGTGAGAGATTTGAAAAATAGAAGTATTGATATCTCCTCATTATCACATGGTCTTTATTTTATTGAATTTGAGAATAAAGGTGTATATAAATTTATTAAGAAGTGATTCCAGAGCATATAATAAACCCAGTCTTGATTATCAAGACTGGGTTTATTATATTAATCCCGAAGACCGTGAGTATCTGCCTCAATTTTTGGCTTATCAAGTTGCGATGGCAGGAGCCAGTCATTGTGCGAAAAATAATTCCACTTCGCAGTGGCCATATCTACATTAGGATCAATTAGCATTTGCCAGTGGTGATCATTTACACGCACCATACATTTAACATAAATGGCGACATCCTGACCTTGTGCAGCATACTCTTCTTTAAGTCTTTGACAAAATTGCCACGTTATATCAGGTTTTGATTCTACAGCGTCTTGCTGCGTAGGAGAGAGCATTTCTTTATAATCTATAAATTTTTTTGTTCCTGTTTTTTTATCCTGAATAGTAAAACTTATGCGACCACTTTTTGACCTAAGCATCATACGCCAGCTAAGGCGATGACCTTCTTCTGTCCAGAGTACATTGTCTTTAATAAACCAGTGTCGCAGCGGGAGTCCAATTTGAAAAGCGAAATAAATACCAAACAAAATCAAAGCGGGTTTTTTGTACTTCGGCATTATTATTTCATCGCCTTCGTAAAATTCTTTTTTTGGTAAGAAAATATCGTGAATGGTTTTCGCTTCAAAAAAGAATAAAATAAAGGCTAAAGACAAGTAAGGGAAAATCCCTATGTGAAAAATAAACGAATTAAAGAGGTGAAAGAAGATAGAAATACAGAAAGCCATTAATCTGGTGCGTCGCCACAATAGGGCCGGGATTATCAGTCCGTCATAAAAAATACCCATATATGCTATAGCATAATGGGCCCAGTTTTTTTGTAAAATATCACCTACAAGCCAATATCTTGCTTTGGATCGCATCAATAATTCTGGGACAGACGCATCTAACCAATCTGGGTAAATTTTCGCAATGCTTGCGTATGTATAGACAATCCAAAGCTGTGCGATTATCACAATATACACCCAGCGCGGCATTGATATTTTTTTTATAGAAGGTTTGTGAAATACATCAAGTGAGAAGGAGCGATTAGCAGGAAGCGTCGCCATTATGCCAAGAAGCAACATCAGCAAATAATAATGATTATTGTATGAAGACTTCTGCATAAGATATACTGCAGACCACATTATTCCGTAAGTGAGGATGCTGAACCGGTATTTGAAGCCCAGCATAATAAAAACCCCAAAAAGACCCATTATACCGTAATAGTAATACATTCCATTTCCTGGAAGCGGTTGCAGAAACTCAAAACCTATAAAATTAAAGGTAAAACCACCGTCTAGCAGATTACGATCTATCCAGCCGGTATAAATAGCTCCCCAGGCTTCTATGGTAATTAGAAGACCGAAAATAACTCTGAAGACAATAAGAGCGCTATTATCTACACGTCTGTAAAGCCAACGATTAAGCATTTAATCTGTCAATATATTTTTTTGAAAAGGCTTCATCACTTTTCATCGCGTCAATTAATTCATCAACTGTATTAAATCTCTTTTCATCACGAATGCGTGTTAGTAGATTTATTTGAATGTTTAGGTCATATAAATCGGCATCCAGATCAAAAAAATAGGTTTCTACAGTAAGGTCGCTACCACCTACTGTGGGATTTGTTCCAATATTCATCATCCCAAAGTAACTTTTATCCCGTATTACAGCCTGAACCACATAAACTCCTTTGCCAGGTATGAGTTTGTAAGCTTCTGGGATTTTTAAGTTTGCAGTAGGATAATTCATTTTTCGACCTAAACCTCTACCACGATTTACAGTGCCCGTAAGCATAAATGGATAGCCTAAATAAGTGTTGGCCTTTTTGAGATTGCCTACCTCAAGAGCGCGTCTTATTTTTGTGGAGCTTATTGCGACATCATCAATGTCTTCTTTAGATATTTCTTCAACTTCAAAACCGAAAGTTTCCCCAAATTTACGAAGGTCATCAATATTAGCATTTCTGTTTCTGCCAAAGTGGTGATCATACCCAATTATAACTTTTTTCGCTTTAAGTTGATCTACAAGAATTTCTTTTACAAAATCTTCGGCGCTAAGTCTTGAAAATTCCTTTGTAAAGGGATGAACAATTAAATGATCTAAACCTGTTTGTTCTAATAACTGAGTGCGTTCTGTGATGGTGTTAATAAGCTTAATATCTGCATCTTTTTGCACAATCATACGAGGATGCGGAAAAAAAGTAAGCACCACAGATTCATAATCACTGCTCTTTGCGCTGGCAATTAACCTGCTTATTATCTTACGATGTCCCAGGTGTACACCATCAAAGGTACCTATGGTGACAACGCTTGCCTTGTTACTTTTAAATTCTTGTGCAGAAGGGTGCTGTTTCAATTTACTTTCCGTTAAAAGCGTTCATAGTATTGTTAATTCCGGCAGCAACAAAGCTAGGTATCACCTGAGATGAAATATCTAGACGTTCTGGTAAATCTGCACTTTCATCTTTATCCCATTCTCCCAGAACATAATCAATCTGCCTGCCTTTGCTAAAGCGGTCTCCTATGCCGAATCTAAAGCGATTATAATTAGTGGTCTCTAACTGTAGCTGAATGTCTTTTAAACCATTATGACCACCGTCGCTACCTTTTGTCTTAATGCGTATAGTGCCAAAATCAAGGTTAAGATCATCTGTGATAACAAGCAGGTTTTCCAGAGGGATACTTTCTTTTTGCATCCAGTAACGCACAGCTTTTCCGCTAAGATTCATATACGTATTGGGTTTAAGCAAAATGACTGTTCGCCCTTTAATTTTTACTCTTGCAATGTCTCCTAATTTTTCT
>JBALXG010000239.1:0-5042 GCA_036961055.1 Leeuwenhoekiella sp.
CAGCGGCCACAGCTACATTTTCTGATCCTACATCTGCTTTGCAGCTAGCACTCTTGCTTGAGTATATAGAAAAAGACTTTTATTTAAAAGCACTTGAATCAGGTGTTCTACAAGATTATGCTAAGGCAGAATCTGTTTATATGCAGATATCAAAGCACGAGACCGCACATGTCGCTGTTTTACAAGGAGCATTAGGCGATGCAGCCTTTGATGCACCCAAAATTGATTTTACGGCAGGAGGAAATTTTGACCCATTTGCTCAAAACGGGACAGATAAAGCAACTGCTTATGCTCAGCTTTTAGCACTTGCACAAGCATTTGAAGATCTGGGCGTAAGAGCTTATAAAGGTCAGGCTACAAATGTAATGAGTGATCCTGCCATCTTAACTGTTGCTTTACAAATACATTCTGTTGAAGCAAGACACGCATCAGAAATACGCAGATTAAGAGGTCTTGACGGCTGGATTACGGGTAATATGAGAGGTGAGGGTATGCCATTTGTGACCCAGGCTGTATATGTAAATGAAGAAAATACAACACATGGAGGTGTGGATGTTATGACTTTAGGTGATGGAGATCCATTTACATTTGACTCATCTACGCAAGCGTATGATGAGACTTTAACTCTTGATGATGCAGGTGAAATTGCAGCACTTTTCTTGAGCTAAAATCTATATAAATTAATAGTAAAGGTCAGCTTTTAGCTGGCCTTTTTTTTTATAAAAAGTATAAAAGATATCCGCCCGGGAAAAATTTTATCCTCTCTTAACACTAAAAGCTAACATATCCTTATGAAGTTAAAATTGACATATTTACTACTTTTATCAAAATAGATTTTATGCTTCAAAATTCTACAACAGATACAGTCTCACAATCTTTTAACCAATTTTATAATAATATAATAGATCAGCTTCCTGGTATTGGTCTGGGTATTGTTATTATTGTACTAGGCGTATTATTGGGAATTTGGATCGGGAAATTTGCTCGGGAACGCATATCATCTAAAACTCATGACCCCTTAATGAGTAAATTTCTGGGTAATGCAATTCGATTTTTATTTATCGTTATAGGAATTATGCTGGGTTTAAAAGCCGCGGGTTTAGGTGGGATTGCTACAGGAATTTTAACGGCTGCCGGAGCGAGTGCCGTTGTTTTAGGATTTGCCTTTAAAGATATTGGTGAAAACTTTATATCAGGAATTATTCTCGCCTTTAACAGACCATTTGATGTAAACGATACCGTTGAGATAGGACCCAATTTTGGGAAAGTCAAAGCTCTCGAATTTCGTTATACTAAATTAAAAACCTTTGATGGGAAAGATGTTTATATTCCTAATAGTGATGTCCTTACCGAACCGGTTACAAACTATACTGAAGATGGCTTTTTTAGATGGAGCTTTATTATAGGTATTGCTTATGAAGACAATATTGACGGAGCTAAAAAAACTGTTATGGAAGCGCTAAGCCGTATTCCTGATGTTATTGAAGATGAAGAGCATGAGAATTTTGTTATAGAAGATGAACTCGCAACAAGCACAGTAAATCTAAAAATTTTCTTCTGGGTAGATACAAAAGATTTTAGACGCATGGCATTAATTACAAAAGGAAACGTGGTTCGCGCTGTTAAAGAAGCATTAGAAGATAATGGGTATTATATGCCAGCAGATATTCAGGAAATTAAACTTTATGGAGGCGAAAAGGAATTTCCTGTACGTTTAGCTGAAAGAATGGTAGATAAAAAAGACTGAAAATAGACCAAAAAACGCCGATTTTTAACCTTTTTTAGCCGATTTTTTTTTAATCTATTTTTAATAATTTCAACTATCCAGGCGATCTTTTACAAATTCAATTTGAGTTTTTCCATGAGGTTTAGCTTTACCATTTTCATCTAATCCCACCATTACAATTTTATCAATAGTAATTATCGTCTCGCGAGTCATTTTATTACGCACTTCACATTTTAAAGTAATAGAAGCGTTACCAAATTTTACCGGTTCTAATCCTATCTCAATAATATCACCTTCTTTAGCAGAACTTTTAAAATCAATTTCACTTATATATTTAGTAACTGTTTTAGGGTTTTCAAGCTGAATAATTGAATATAAAGCAGCCTCTTCATCTATCCATTCTAATAATCTTCCGCCAAAAAGAGTTCTATTAGGATTAAGATCCTGTGGCTTTATCCATTTTCTGGTGTGAAATCTCATTGTTTAATAGTTTAAGTTTTTTCGCTTTAAGCGAAATTAGAACAAATACCATAGACTGGTTGTAATTACTAACCCCGTAACCGCGATTATTGTGGTTAAAACAGACCACGATCTAAAAGTCTGCTTTTCGGTTAGACCTAAATATTGCTTCACCAGCCAGAAACCACTATCATTTACATGCGAAAATATACTCGCTCCAGAAGCTATTGCTATGACCAGTAAAGCTGTTTGTATATCGCTATAATCATTTGCAAGTAATATGGGGGAAGATATACCAGCCGCTGTGATCATAGCAACGGTAGATGATCCCTGCATAATGCGCACAATTGCCGCGATTAAGAAACCAAATATTACCGGAGGAAAATAATCACTACTAAGTGAATTTGCGATCATAGTGCCCGCACCGGTATCTATCAAAATTTGTTTAAAAGCGCCTCCTGCTCCTGTAAGTAAAATAATCACTCCTGCAGGATACATAGCTTTTGTAGAAATCTCAAGCAACTTTTCTTTACTAGTATTACGCTGAACACCCAATACATACCAGGCAATTAAATTTGCAATAATCAAGGCGGTAAATGGGTGACCCAAAATTGTAACCGCATATAATACGCTTTCTGGTAAATTCCATCCTTCTGCCAGCGGACTATTAAAAAGTGTATTACCTACTATTAAAAGTATGGGTAAAAATATAATGCTTAGGACGATTCCCACCTTGGGAGGATTCTCAATAATTTCCTGAGGTTCATTTGCATCAAAGGGTACAGGGACATAAAGCTTTCGCGAAAGTCTTTTTGCAAACAAAGGACCGGCAATAATGGCTGCAGGAAGCCCTACAATAAAACCAAACAAAATTACCAAGCCTAAATCTGCACCAAGAATATCTGCAACAGCGATGGGTCCCGGAGTGGGTGGAATAAATAAATGTGTGACGGTAAGACCAGCAAGCAGCGGTAGAGCATATAACAAAAGAGTTTTGCCGGTACGCCGCTGCAAAGCATATATTAATGGTACAAGGATTATGAATGCCACATCAAAAAACACAGGAATCGCAACAAGGAAGCCTGTTAACATTATAGACCATGGCGCATTTTTTTCTCCAAATCTCTTTAGAAGATAATTTGCAAGTTGCTGCGCACCTCCAGAATTCTCTAGCACAGCGCCAAATAAAGCGCCTAAGCCCACAACGGTAGCTACAAAGCCCAGCGTGCCGCCCATCCCATTTGTTATACTGTCTAGAATAACTGTGGGTGACAAACCTCCTAAAATACCCACTACAATACTTACTATTAATAAAGCGAGAAAGGCCTGAAGTTTTAATCTCAAAATGAGAAAAAGTAGAAGAAATATACCTATAAAAACAGCACCCAGTAATTGATAATCCATCCTTTTGTGTTAAATATCAGTCTCTTTTATATAAACTGAAACATTCTGTGAAGTGTAAAAAACATATTTTATTGCACCGCTTTTGCTACTTGATCAACAATTTCTGCCGGAGTAAATTTTACATCTAATTTTAGACCATAATCAGGCTCCTCGTATGTATCAAATTGAGATTTAAGTAAGGAAGCTTTAAAAAAATGTTCTGGTCTGCTCTTAATTCTTTCGGCAATAAGTTCTGGAGAACCTTCCAGAAAAACCCAGATTGGTTCTTCTTTTACTTTTGATGCTAATTGCTTTCTATATTTCTCTTTCAACGCAGAACAGGCGAGAACAGCTCCTCCCTCAGTTTGCCACTGCGCGATTTTGTTTGCTAAAATTTCTAACCATGGTTCACGGTCTTCATCATCTAAAGCAATACCTGCGTGCATTTTTGCAACATTTGAGGCAGGATGAAAATCATCTGCATCATGAAAAGGCAATTTAAATTTTTTGGCTAATAATATGCTAATAGTTGTTTTACCAGATCCAGAAACACCACCTACTATAAATACACGGCTCATAAGTCAAGTTTTTTATCTATTAAAGTTTGAGGGATTTTAAGATCATAACCCAACTTTTCATTCATTTTTTTTATAAAGTAGGCAGAAAGCAAGGGAGACTCTTTTTCTATATTTTGGTGTATAAAAAAATCAATTTGGTTTATTCCCTGTTTTTCCCAGATTGCCAGACGATCAACCCATACATCGAGCCTATCATAATCGCTGGGATCATTTGCGCCCACAAAGCGTACAAATGCCTCGCCGTTTGTCATGCGCATATGCATTATGTCACGTCTACCAGCTGTATCAACAAGAACATTTGCTATGCCATTTACTTCAAGAAGATTATATAATTTATCTGCTACTTCAGGTTTATTAAACCAGTCTGTATGCCTAAATTCTATGGCAAGCGCTATTTCTTTAGGCCAAGTATTTACAAACTCTTCTACCCTATCCCAGTTTTTAGGCTGAAAATTATCGTGCATTTGTAGAAATATTGTTCCAAGTTTTTCTTTGAGTAAAATAGTATGATCAATATATTCTTCAACCCGCGGGCCTGCATCGATTAGACGTTTAAAATGGCTAATATCATTTGTAATCTTCGGAAAAAACTTAAACCCTTCTGGTGCTTTATCATACCATTTTTCATATTGCGCCTTTGGGAAAAGCCTGTAAAAAGTAGCATTTAACTCAATTGCATTAAACTGATTTGAATAATATTCTAATTCATCTTTTGTACCTCTAGGGTAAAAATTCTTTAAATCCTGCTTATTCCATTTTGCGCAACCTACAAACAAGTTAGCTTTTTTCCCTTTTGTATTTTTCTTTAAAACAACTTGTGTTTCAGGATGATCTGCAGGTAATTTGAAGTCTATTTTAGATGGATCTTCTACTTTTCCAAATTTCATAAATTCAGT
>JBALXG010000023.1:0-11043 GCA_036961055.1 Leeuwenhoekiella sp.
TTAGGGGGGAAGCGACTGCGACCCATACTAACACTTATGACCGCAGAAATCTTTGATTCGCCATACGAGGAAGCTCTTGATGCGGCACTTGCGGTAGAAATTTTTCATAATTTCTCACTCGTTCACGATGATATTATGGATGACGCGCCTTTGCGTCGTGGTCAGGAAACAGTGCATGAAAAGTGGGATATTAATACAGGAATTTTGTCTGGTGACGCGATGCTCATAAATGCATATCAGCTTTTTGAAAATTATGAGGGTGCGACTTTTAAAGAACTCGCCAAATTATTTTCTAAAACAGCGCTTGAGGTTTGTGAGGGACAGCAGTATGATGTAGACTTTGAAACCAGAGATAATGTCACGCTGCCAGAATATCTTAAAATGATAGAATTTAAAACGGCTGTTCTTTTAGGAGCTTCTCTGCAAATGGGAGCAATTGTGGCAAAGACTTCACAGAAATGTAAAGAATCTATTTATAAATTTGGTAGTGATCTGGGAATAGCATTTCAGCTTCAGGATGATTATCTTGATGCTTTTGGTGACCCTGAAACTTTTGGTAAACAGGTGGGGGGAGATATTATAGAGAATAAAAAAACATTTTTGTATATCACAGCACTTCAAAAATTGAAAGCTAATGACGCCATGCAGTTGCGACATTTGTTCAGTATAAATCCTGAAAATCCATTAGAGAAAATAGAAACGGTAAAGCAGCTTTTTGAAGAGTCTGGCGCTGCAAAGGCCACTCAGGAAGAAATTAAAAAATATACAGAGCGCGCCTTTTCTGTTCTTGATAAAATTGAAATCGATGAGTCAAAGAAACAGTTACTTCGCAATTTTGGACTAGCTTTAATGAAGCGTACCGTCTAGCCGAAAAACAAAAAATGAATTATTCTTTAGAGTTTCAAATCTTACTTGACAATGCAATAAAGGAAAAGCTTTATAAGAGTTTAGTAAAACAAATTAATAAAGATTTTTCAAGAGCTGCCGTAGATGAAAACTTTAGTGTTGATATACAACCACAATCACTTGCGCGCAGTCTTGTAGCATCGCTTTATGAATTAATAACTCGTGATTTTGAAATCTATCTTAGCTTTCTGTATGCAGTAGACGTGCCAGAGAGCTCAATCAAAGCACTGCCTGAACAACATGTAGACGAGATGGCACAAAGCGTAGCATTGCTTGTGTTAAAAAGAGAATGGCAAAAAGTGTGGTATAAAGCCCAAAATTAATTCCTAAAAATTAAGCTATTTAGTCCGATTTTTAGCCAAAAAAGTGGGTTTTTTGGGGCATTTTTCAGGTTTATTCTTCCTAGTCTACGCTTTTAATCAAAAAACTGACTTTCTGAATTTTTGCTCAATTTCAAAATTTATCAGGTCTCACTCTCTGTGGTTTAATCCTTAATTCGTTTCATAAAAAAGTTAATTCTCAAATGCTATACAGCTTAAAAATTGTACTTTTGTTGAATTATTGCCCTTAAAATCGACAGCTTTAAATATTAAAATGGATAGATTTTCATTTCTGAACGCAGCTCATACTGCATACTTTGCAGAATTATACGATCAATACTTACAACATCCTGATAGTGTAGAACCTAGTTGGAGAGCATTCTTTCAAGGATTTGATTTTGGTATGGAAGAAAATGGTTCCCTTAACGGGGAAATGGTAGCTTCTCAGCCACCACCAGCTACTTCTTCTCAAAAAGATGTTGTTCCAGAAACACTACAAAAAGAATTTCAGGTTGTAAAACTTATAGACGGTTATCGTACACGTGGTCATTTGTTTACACAAACAAACCCTGTGCGGGAACGGCGTCATTATTTTCCTACTCTTGATATAGAGAATTTTGGCTTAACTAAGGATGATCTTAATACTACTTTTTCTGCGGGACAAATTCTGGGAATAGGTTCAGCAAAACTTAGTGAAGTAATAGACCATCTGGAAAAAATATACTGTGATGCAATAGGCGTTGAGTATATGTATATAAGAAAGCCTGAGGAAATTCAATGGATTCAGGATAAACTGAATGTTAATGACAATCACCCTAATTTTTCTACAGATACTAAAAAACACATACTTAAAAAATTAAACGAGGCGTTGTCTTTTGAAACCTTTTTGCATACAAAATACGTAGGGCAGAAACGTTTTTCGCTTGAAGGTGGTGAGAGTTTTATACCTGCACTTGACGCTATTATCGAGGCAGCCGCAGAAATAGGAGTAAAGGAGTTTGTGATGGGAATGGCACATAGAGGCCGCCTTAACACGCTTACAAATATATTTGGCAAGAATGCTAAAGACATCTTTAGTGAATTTGATGGTAAAGATTATGATCAGGAGATTTTTGATGGTGATGTAAAATATCATCTGGGCTGGACATCAAAACGTCAAACCACAAACGGAAAAGAAATTAACCTGAATATTGCGCCTAATCCCTCACATCTTGAGACGGTAGGAGCAGTGGTAGAAGGTATAGCACGTGCAAAACAGGATTTACATTATCCAGATCAGCCTAACAATGTACTTCCTATAGTTGTACATGGTGATGCAGCCATTGCCGGGCAGGGAATTGTCTATGAGATTGTGCAAATGGCAAATCTTGACGGGTATACAACAAAAGGGACAATACATATAGTTATAAATAATCAGATAGGTTTTACTACAAATTATCTGGATGCCAGATCGTCAACATATTGTACAGATGTAGGTAAAACTACATTGTCACCGGTATTGCACGTAAATGCAGATGATGTTGAGGCAGTTGTTCATGCTGCTTTGTTTGCTCTTGATTTCAGAATGGAATTTGGTCGTGATGTTTTTATTGACTTGCTAGGTTACCGTAAGTATGGGCATAATGAAGGAGATGAGCCGCGATTTACACAGCCTAAATTATATAAAGCAATTGCAAACCATGACAATCCTCGTGATATATATGCTAAAAAGCTTATTGCTGAAGGTATCATAGATGAAGGATATGTTGCAAAGCTTGAAGAAGAATATAAAGAAGCTCTTGAAGAAAAGCTGGAAAAATCCAGAGAAGAAGAAACTACTCGTATAACTGCTATTATGCGTGACGAGTGGGAAGGTTTTGAGCAAGCCACCGAAGATGAGATGATGGGGCCTATCGATACTACATATGATCTTGATAAGCTCACTGAAATTGCTGAGGTTATAACAAAACTTCCCGAAGATAAAAAGTTCTTGCGTAAGATTGTTCGGTTAATTGAGCAACGCAAAAAAATGTATTTTGAAGATAATTCTTTAGACTGGGCAATGGGTGAGTTATTAGCCTATGGTTCACTTCTTAAAGAAGGTTTTGATGTACGTATGAGTGGTCAGGATGTAGAGCGTGGGACGTTCTCACATCGTCATGCCGTAACTAAGGTAGAAGAGAGTGAAGAAGAAATTGTATTGCTTAATAATCTTAATAAAGATCAGGGGCACTTCTATATTTTCAATTCGCTGCTTTCAGAATATGGTGTTGTAGGTTTTGATTATGGTTATGCAATGGCAAGTCCACATACACTTCCTATCTGGGAAGCGCAGTTTGGAGATTTTAGTAACGGCGCCCAGATCATGATAGATCAGTATCTTTCTGCGGCTGAAGATAAATGGAAATTACAAAACGGTCTTGTGCTTCTTTTACCTCACGGTTATGAGGGGCAGGGAGCAGAGCATTCTTCGGCGCGTATGGAGAGATATCTTCAGATGTGCGCTGTTGATAATATGTATGTAGCAGATTGTACAACACCTGCAAACCTTTTTCACTTGTTTCGCAGACAAATGAAAACCAACTTTAGAAAGCCTTTAATTGTATTTACGCCTAAAAGCTTACTTCGTCATCCTAAAGTAGTTTCGACTAAAGAAGAAATGGCAAATGGTGGTTTTAAAATGGTAATAGATGATGATTCTGTAGAAGCAGAAAAGGTAAAAACTGTTGTTTTTGTAACCGGAAAGTTCTATTATGATCTTTTAGATAAACGTGAAGAATTAAAACGTGAGGATGATGTCGCGTTAGTGCGCGTAGAACAATTATTTCCTCTACCCAAGGAAGAAATGCGCAAAGCGATAAAGCGTTATACAAACGCAGATGATATCGTCTGGGCTCAGGAAGAACCACGCAATATGGGTGCGTACAGTCACATGTTAATGCATTTCCCAGAGACAAAAACCTTTAGAGTTTGCAGTAGAAAATTTTATGGAGCTCCGGCTGCAGGAAGTTCGGTGCGATACAAAGGTCGTCACCAGCGAGTCCTTGAAGATGTATTTCATAAAACAACAAGTAACAACTAATAAAAGGCCTTTTAAGGCGAAAAAATAAAGTAACAGACAAGAATTATGGCTTTAGAAATGAAAGTCCCTTCACCGGGAGAATCTATCACCGAAGTTGAAATCGCCCAATGGCTTGTGGAGGATGGTGATTATGTAGAAAAAGATCAGGCAATTGCAGAAGTAGACAGCGACAAAGCAACATTAGAACTTCCTGCAGAAGCAAGTGGTATTATTACCCTTAAGGCTGAAGAAGGAGATGCTGTAGCGGTGGGAGCAGTTGTGTGTCTTATTGATACAGATGCTAAAAGACCAGGTGGAGATAAAACCGAATCAAAAGAAAAAGGAGATTCATCTGATAAAGAACCTAAAAAGGATCTTGATAAAGAAAAAGAAAAGCTTCCTAAAGATGAAAAGGCAGAGGCAAAACCTGCTACTGCTGAAAAAACCAAAACTTATGCTACAGGAACACCATCGCCAGCTGCTAAAAAAGCACTTGACGAAAAAGGTATGGAAGCTAAGGATGTTAAAGGAACTGGTCGTGATGGTCGCATAACCAAAGATGACGCTGTACAGGCAAAACCATCAATGGGAACTCCGGGCAACGGAAGCAGAGGTGAATCAAGATCAAAACTTTCAATGCTTCGTAGAAAAGTTGCAGAGCGCTTAGTTTCAGTTAAAAATGAGACAGCCATGCTTACTACTTTTAACGAGGTAGATATGTCTGCTATTTTTGAACTTAGAGGTAAATATAAGGACGATTTTAAATCTAAACACGGCGTTGGTTTAGGCTTTATGTCATTTTTTACAAAAGCAGTTACACGTGCATTAGAAATGTATCCTGATGTAAACTCTATGATTGATGGGAAAGAGCTTGTAACTTTTGACTATAAAGATGTTTCGATAGCTGTTTCAGGACCTAAAGGATTAATGGTTCCGGTAATTCGTAATGCTGAAAATCTAAGTTTTAGAGGTGTAGAATCTGAAGTTAAGCGACTCGCCCTTCGAGCAAGAGATGGTGAAATCACAGTAGATGAAATGACTGGTGGAACGTTTACTATAACAAATGGTGGTGTTTTTGGCAGTATGCTTTCAACTCCTATCATAAATCCGCCACAAAGTGCGATTTTAGGAATGCATAATATTGTTGAACGACCTATCGTGAGAGATGGGGGGATTGCAATAGCACCTATTATGTTTCTGGCTCTTTCATATGATCACCGCGTGATAGATGGAAGAGAGTCTGTAGGTTTTCTGGTAGCCATAAAAGAAGCTCTGGAAAATCCTGAAGAATTATTGATGGATAATAATGTGCTTAAAGCATTAGAGCTTTAGGTTTTACATAATTTAGAAACAAAAAAGGCAATCAGAAATGATTGCCTTTTTTGTTTCTAAATATTTTTTTTGATAAAGCTACTTTATATATAAACAGTTGTATTGATAATCTATAACTGCTTTTCCTTCTCTTAAAATATCTGCTCCTATAATGCCATTAACCGGCTCTGCATTATGATTTTCAAGAGCTGTGTTCACATGCGATAGATCAAAAAGAACAATGTCAATATCTTTCTTTTTCCAGTCGCCTATTTTTAAAGTATTGTTTTGTGAAATTTGCGTAAGCATATCTATGGCTCCGGCGCCAGCGGCTTTTACTTCGCTGTCTTTAGCAAAAAGTTTAAATTTTTCAACTCCTTCAAAACCTACACATGAGCTTGAGGCGCCTGTGTCTAATATAAATGAACCTTCTATATTATTTATTTCCGCATTAAATTGTAAGTGTCCGGTTCCGGTTTCTGTAAGAGGTACGCGAATATATTTTTTTTGGGTTAAAAACCTGCGCATTGAGGTTGTCATAGTAGAGTAATCTTGTTGTGATAGAAACAAACATACCTTAAAATAAAACTAATGAATCTAAAACTTTATTAAAGTTTTTTAATAGGTAGACCCTTAACGTTTATTTTTGCAAGATGCGACTTATAGATACCCATACCCATTTGTACAGCGAGTCTTTTGATGAAGATCAGGATGAGATGATTAAGCGAGCAATAGATGCAGGAGTAGATCAATTTATGATACCGGCAATAGATTCTACGTATACTTCACGCATGTATAATCTGAAGCAGAAATACCCGGATCTGGTTCATTTAATGACAGGATTGCATCCTACACATGTAAAAGAAGAAAATTTAGAATTTGAATTAAATCACGTAAAACAACAACTTGAAGAGCGTGATTTTTGTGCCATAGGCGAAATAGGGATTGATCTTTATTGGGACAAATCTACCCTGGAGATTCAAAAATCGGCTTTTAAAGAGCAAATATCGTGGGCAAAGGCTAAAAATCTCCCTATCGTAATTCATTGCAGAGACGCTTTTGATGAGGTTTTTGAGGTTTTAGAATCAGAAAAAGGAGATGATCTTAAAGGGGTTTTTCATTGTTTTACCGGTACGCTGGAGCAGGCAAAGCAAGCGCTGTCTTACAATATGAAGTTGGGAATAGGCGGGGTAGTGACTTTTAAAAACGGAAAAATCGACCAGTTTTTAGGTAAAATCGACCTAAATCATATAGTTATTGAGACAGATGCCCCGTATCTTGCCCCGGCACCTTTTCGTGGTAAGCGTAATGAAAGTGCTTATATTGAAAGAGTTGCTCATAAGTTAGCCGAAATCTATGACGTTTCAGTAGATGTAATTGCTGAAAAAACATCGCAAAATGCATTAGAAATTTTTGGGATAGGCTAATAAATGATTTTTTTTTGTTCATTTGTTTCCGCATTATGAAATCATAAACCAAACAAACTAACCATTGTGTCAAAATTTGACTCTATAAGACCTTATCATGATAGCGAAGTAAATGAAGCTATTCGGCATTATGCCAGACATCCCATGTTTAAGGCGATGCTCCAGTTTACTTTTTCAGATAAAAGTGATAAGGAAATTACGACTATACTTAAAAGTTGTCATTCTATATTTGACTTTCAGACTCAGGTAATTTATAATTCGGTACAAAAAATATTAGAAAAAAGTACTGATGGATTTTCAACTTCCGGCTTTGATTCTTTGCTCTCAAAAAAACCATATTTATATATATCAAATCACAGGGATATAATTCTTGATACTTGTCTTATAAATGTTGCGCTTTTTGAGCATGATCAAATAATGACCGCTTCGGCAATAGGCGATAATCTCGTGAAAAAGTCATTTTTAATGGCACTTTCCCGACTTAACCGTAATTTTTTGGTACAGCGCAGTCTTTCACTTAGAGAGATGTTAAAGAGTTCGCATTTGCTATCTGAATATATAAAATATCTTCTGGAGCAAAAGCAGTCTATCTGGATGGCGCAACGGCAGGGAAGAACTAAAGATGGTGACGATAAAACACAACAAGGTGTTTTAAAAATGATCGCGATGGCAAAAGGAGAAAATAATCCTATTGCTTATTTAAAGGGATTAAATATCGCACCTGTAGCTATTTCCTATGAATTTGATCCTACAGACGTGCTTAAGGTGCCAGAACTTGTAGCAAAAATTGAAGAGGTTGATTATGTTAAAAGTGATAATGAAGATTTCAACAGTATTTTGCGTGGTGTTCTGGGGAATAAAAAACGAGTTCATATGGCCGTAACTCAGATTGAAGATGCGGTTTTTGATGAAATTGAAGCTATGCCAATTTCAGATAATGATAAATTACAGGAACTCGCGCAGGTTATTGATAAACATATACACGCTAATTATAAGCTTTGGCCTTCAAATTATGTTGCTTATGACTTATTTCATAAGAGCGAAAAATATGCCCATACATACACAGAAAAGGATAAGCGCGCTTTTGAGCGACGTCTTGAGCGACGTATCGATATTAAAAATGATGTTGCTAAAGAAAGTTTTTTATTGATGTATGCTAATCCTGTTCTAAATAAGGAAAAATTATAGTGAGCGTAATTCCAGAAATACTTCTTATTTATACTGGTGGAACCATAGGTATGATTAGAGATTACGATACAGGAGCCTTGCGCTCCTTTAATTTTAATGATCTTTTGGAAAAAATACCAGAGTTACGCCTGCTGGACTGCACGATATCTACCTATTCATTTGAAGAGCCTATTGACAGTTCAAACATGGAGCCTAAATACTGGAGTCAGATATGTGAGGTGATAGAGAGAGGATATAAAAAATACGATGGTTTTGTAATTTTGCACGGCAGCGATACCATGAGTTATACCGCTTCTGCGCTAAGTTTTATGCTAGAACATTTGAGTAAGCCTGTAATTTTAACAGGCTCTCAATTGCCAATAGGTGATTTGCGTACAGATGCAAAAGAAAATTTAATTACAGCTGTTCAAATAGCGGCTTTGCAAAAAAGAGGTCGACCTTATATTCAGGAAGTGGGTTTGTATTTTGAGTACAAACTTTATCGCGGAAATCGCACAACAAAAGTGAGTGCAGAGCACTTTGAAGCTTTTCAATCGCCTAATTATCCTTTTTTGGCTAAATCTGGAGTACATCTTACAATAAATGACGAAGTTCTTATTAGTGGTAAAAAGAAGAATCTTGTCGTTCATAACGAGTTAGTTACAGATATATTAGTTGTACATTTATATCCCGGTATAAATTGTGACATGTTGACTCAAATTTTTGAAAATGTAGATTATAAAGGTATTATTTTAAAAACTTTTGGAGCAGGTAATGCAACAACCCATAGTTGGTTTATTGAGCTTTTAAAAAAATGTATTAATACAGGAGTTCCTGTTATTAATGTGAGTCAGTGTAATTCCGGAAGCGTACAAATGGGTAATTATGAGACTAGTACCCAGCTAAGAAGTATAGGTGTTATTTCGGGAAAGGATATAACGATAGAGGCAGCTATAACCAAAATGATGTATCTTCTAGGGCAAAATTTGGCGCCAAAGGTGTTTAAGACTATCTTTGAGACACCCCTTCGAGGTGAAATGAGTTAAATATTTTTCTTTATTTATGTCATATCTCTTTTGGGAACTGACATTTTTTTTGTTATTTGGCAATCAATAATTTTCAGTGCGTATTCAAACATTTTTTATATGTTTGAAGCTTAAAGAGAGGTGGCCGAGTGGTCGAAGGCGCACGCCTGGAAAGTGTGTATACGTCAAAAGCGTATCGAGGGTTCGAATCCCTTCCTCTCTGCTAAAATTTAAATTTTATACAATTAATTTTATATCTTTATCACTTTACTAACTAAATTTTTAAGATCAAGAGCAATGAAAAGATTATTTTCAATTCTAGTAATCACAGCTGTAATCGCTTTAGGTAATTTTACGGCAAGCGCAAATACTGCAAATTTAATCACGACAAATACAACTGTCTTAACCGCCATTCAGGATTCAACAACTGATACTGCTACTGATGATGTGGCTGATGAGGATGTGTCCTTTACTCAGGAATTAAAGAAACGTTTTATCGAGGGTGGTCCTGGATTCATGGGTATTGTATTGCTTTGTTTAATTTTAGGTCTTGCTATTGCTATTGAGCGTATTATTTATCTTAACCTAGCTACTACTAACACCAAAAAACTTGCTCAGGATGTTGAAGACGCCTTGAATAGTGGTGGGGTAGAAGCAGCTAAAGAAGTTTGCAGAAATACAAAAGGACCTGTTGCATCAATTTACTATCAGGGATTAGATAGAATGGATGAGGGTATAGATGCTGCTGAAAAAGCTGTTGTGGCTTATGGTGGTGTTCAAATGGGACAACTCGAGAAAAATGTTTCATGGGTATCATTATTTATCGCTCTTGCACCAATGCTTGGTTTCATGGGTACTGTAATTGGTATGATTCAGGCATTTGATAAGATTGAGGCTGCTGGTGATATGCAACCATCACTTGTTGCTGGTGGTATTAAAGTAGCACTTTTAACAACGGTATTTGGTCTTGTTGTAGCTATTATTCTTCAGATTTTTTATAATTATATTATTGCAAAAATCGATAGTATCGTAAATGATATGGAAGATGCTTCTATAACACTTATTGATTTACTTGTACGTTACAAAAAGTAAGAATCCTTTAAAATAATACTCATATACTATGTTACATAAAGTATTAAAAATAATAGCATATATTCTTTCTATTTTGGGAGGTATATGGTTAATCAGAATACTCCTTGCGGGAGATGAAGCAATAATTGCTTCAGCTGACTTGCAAGACAGCCTTGTATCGCCGTTTATATACATTGCTTATGCTACGCTAGCCATTATACTAATTTTCGTAATTGGGTTTGTATTGCTAAATCTCTTTACACATGGAGACAGTCTTAAAAGTACCCTAATCGGTTTAGGAGCTTTCTTGGCAGTAATAGCAATCTCATATGCAATTTCTAGTGGTGATGAAGTAGCTATGCGAGATGGGGAAGTTTTATCTGCATCTGCATCTCATTGGGTTGAGGCTGGTATTTATGCTTTCTATATTCTAGCTATTATAGCAATAGGAGCAATGCTATTGTCAGGAGTTAAGAAATTAATAAAATAAATTAATTATGTCAAAACGATCAGCCCCAGAGGTGAATGCAGGTTCGATGGCAGATATTGCCTTCTTACTACTCATTTTCTTTCTGGTAACAACGACTATTGAGACAGACAGTGGTATTAGTAGAAAATTACCACCGGAGCAAGATGAAAATCAACCGAAACCACCTATTATTAGAGAACGTAACTTATTTGTAGTTAACGTTAATAGTAATGATGAGCTTTTAGTTGAAGATGAACTAATGGATCTTAAAGATTTAAGGGCTGCTGCTGTAGCTTTTCTTGACAAT
>JBALXG010000023.1:11053-13997 GCA_036961055.1 Leeuwenhoekiella sp.
GGTGCTGGGACTGGGGAGGATGCTTGTAGTTACTGTGAAGGTAAAAAAAGCGAATCGTCATCAGTTAATCCTGATAAGGCTATTATCTCATTAGTTAATAACAGAGGTACTTCTTATAAACGTTATATAGCTGTGCAAAACGAATTAGTTGCTGCATATAATCAACTTAGAGACAGAGAAGCTCAAAAAGCTTTTGGAATGGGTTTTGTTGAGATGGAATCACGATATAACGATCCACGAACTTCAGAATCTGATAAGAATAAGTTAGAGCCACGAATTAGTCGCATTAGGGATATGTATCCTGAAAAACTTTCTGAGGCAGAACCTAAGAAGTAAAATTAAGAACTTTTAAAATCTAAATAATGGCAAAATTCGCAAAGAAAAAAGGTGGGGAATTACCCGCTATTTCTACAGCATCTTTACCAGATATTGTATTTATGTTACTTTTCTTCTTTATGGTTGCTACGACGATGAGGGAGACCACGCTTATGGTTCAAAATAAGCTGCCTACTGCAGATCAGGTTGAAAAGCTGGATAAGAAAGATCTAGTAATGTATATCTACGCAGGTAAGCCTAGTGCAGGATATCAAGGTACTTACGGTAAAGAAGCAAGAATTCAACTTAATGACAAATTTTCTGACGTTAGTGAGATTCAAAATTTTATTTATGAAGAAAGAGCAACTAAAAGGGAAGAGTTAATACCTTTTCTTACTACTGCTCTTAAAGTAGATGGAGATACTAACATGGGTCTTGTTTCAGACATTAAGCAAGAATTAAGAAAAGTAAATGCTCTTAAGATTAATTATGTTACTAAGTCAGGTGATGCTGTTACCAGTAATTCTAATTAATTTTATTTAACTCTTATTTGAGTTGTTGTCTTAAAAATTAAACGTCCTGAAATTCAGGACGTTTTTTGTATCAAATATTCTGTCTTTCATGTATTTTAAAATCATAACAATTTTTATAGTTCTTTTTTCTATGAGTTTGTTTGCTCAGGAAGAGGTTGTTAAAGATACGGTTGGCGATACTAAATATAGAGAAGATCAATTTTATATAGGTTTAACATTCAATCTGCTTACCAATAAACCTGCATCAATGGATCAAAATGGATTCAGTGGTGGATTCCACGCCGGATTTATAAGAGATATGCCCATAAATAAAAGAAGAAATGTGGCAATTGGGGTAGGATTAGGTTTTTCAATGAATACCTATAATCAGAATTTATTTGTGGGAGAAACTGAAAATAATGAGTCTATTTTTACCGTATTAGATCCACAAACCGAATACAATAAAAATTGGTTCAGTACTTATTTGATTGAAGCTCCAATACAATTTAGATGGCGCACTTCTACTGCCTCAAGTTACAAGTTCTGGCGTATTTATAGCGGTCTACAATTGGGTTATGTATATGCTTATAAATTTAATTTTGAACAAACGGGGAATCATGTAGTTCAGACTGATGTTCCTGAATTTGAAAGATTACGTTTAGGAGCCACATTTACATTTGGCTATGAAACTTTTAATTTTCATTTCTATTACGGTTTAAATCCACTCTTTAAAAATGCGACTACCGGATCTAATCAAGCTCTAGGAATTAATACCTTTAAATTAGGATTGATGTTCTATATATTATAACCAAAATAAGAAGATCACTACTTGCGGTACTGCGCCAACTAGAAAGCCTGTAATAAGTTCTAAATTAGTATGTGCTTTATCCTGAAGTCTTGATGAGGCAGCACCACCTGCAGCAAAAGTTAATAGAGCAATTAGTAAAAGTAAGTTGCTAGAATAATAAACACTTAAACCACATACAAAAAATAACACTCCCGTTACTCCTACCAGGTGAAGACTCACTTTAAATCTGAATACTGCAAATAGAAAACAAAGTGCAGATGATAAAAGTATAGCTATAAAGAAAAAGTATAGTTCTGGAAATTCATAACCATTGATTATTATCTTTAAAATAATAAGTGTCAGTGCTATATTACAAAGTAATGGTATTCTACGTTCACTTACCTCGCTTAAAAATATGGAGGAAACCACATTAAGATTGCGAAGTAAAAAATAAAAAAGAATAGGAACAACAACAGTAAGAATGGTTAGTGCTAATAACTTAGCGTACAAAAAAGGTTCAGGAACAAATTTTGGAGTAATAGTAAAATATATAGCCACCCCTAACATAGGCATTAAAAGGGGGTGAAATATATAGGAAAAGCTTTTAAGGAATATTTTCATTAAATCTGTTTGCGTAGTCTGGCAACTGGAATATCCATTTGCTCGCGGTATTTTGCAACAGTACGCCTGGCTATAGGATAACCTTTATCTTTAAGCATTTTAGCAAGTTTATCATCTGTGTACGGTTTTCTCTTATTTTCCTCACCTATTGTGATCTCCAGAATTTTTTTAATCTCACGAGTTGATACTTCTTCACCCTGATCATTAGTCATGCTTTCGCTAAAAAACTCTTTGATGAGTTTTGTGCCATAGGGTGTATCTACATATTTGCTATTAGCAACTCGGGAAACGGTAGATACGTCCATGTCAATTTCATCTGCTATATCTTTTAAGATCATTGGTCTCAAATTGCGCTCATCACCGGTAAGAAAAAATTCCTTTTGATAATTCATTATAGAACTCATGGTGACAAAGAGGGTTTGTTGCCGCTGTTTTATAGCCTCAATAAACCACTTGGCAGAGTCTAGCTTCTGTTTTATAAACATAACCGCATCTTTTTGAGATCTGCTTTTCTCCTTGGCAGCTTTATATCCCTTTAGCATATCACTATATTCACGTGACACATGCATTTCAGGAGCATTACGGCCGTTTAAAGTAAGTTCAAGCTGTCCTTCTACTATTTTTATAGTAAAGTCTGGCACAACGTGTTCAACAACTTTTGTATTGCTGGAATATGAACTTCCCGGTTTTGGATTGAGATGTTCAATTT
>JBALXG010000240.1:0-5028 GCA_036961055.1 Leeuwenhoekiella sp.
CCGGTTTTTCTGAATCATTATCATCTAATTCGTTAACAGACCAGTCTATCATTTCATCTTTTTTTGTAATAGTATGTCTGGCTTTTTTATCTTTTCCATCCTCTTCATAACTTTCCAGAAAGACTACTTTCTGCGGACTGTTTTCTTTAATTGTTAGTGTGGAAGGTTGCAGGCCTGCATATACGCCACTTCTAGCATAAGCCAGATCATAAACATCATCAAGTGCATTATAAGCAATAATTCTGGAACCTCTGTATGTGCCTTGAGTATCATGCATTTTACCGGTTATAATTGTATTATCATCATTGTATGACCATTTCATAGAACCGTTATAAGGAGGTGCTTTAATACCATCTACAATATCATAAATTTCCATATTCCAATTACCCTCTACAAAGTCAAAAACTGCAGTTTTACCATTGAGTTTTGCGAGATTAGACTTTGACGCGATAAGAATATCTTTAGCTTCAGAAGGATCGTCCATAGCTTCTATGACTGCTACAGATTTCATAAAGTATTCTTTTGCTTTTTCATTTTCACCTTTGTTCATTAAAATTTCACCATAAGAATCTAAAGGATTGGCTTCATTAGGATAAGCTTGAATCTGAGCAAGAAAAACTTTTTCGGCAGCATCAGTATCTTTGGCTTCCATTAATATTTGATATCCTAACTGGTTTAGCGGTTCGCTCATACCAGTGTACTCATCATCTTTATCGGCCATTTTGTAGTAAGTCTCAAGAGCGGCATCAACACCTTTTTCTTTGTATTCTTCGTAGAGTTTGTCGTTTAAGGAAGCTTCTTTGTTGTCCTGACCAAAGGCAGTAGAAAGGGCGCAGATAAGCAGGAAGCTTACCATTAATTTGAGTTGGATAATTGTCTTCATAATTGTTCAATTTAAAATTGTTTTTATGAAGGGGTAATGGTTGAAAGAACGATCAAAGGATTCCGAAGTTAATCAATTAATACGTTTAAATAGCTGAAAATCAGAATTTAAAATCAAAATCAACTAATATAGTTCCAGATATTCTTGTACTTCATCATTTGAGAATATGTGAATTTTATGATCTGGTTTTCTGGTAGGGAAAGGGAAGGATCCTTTTTAACAAGGTCCGAAGCATAACCTCGCGCTATTCTCATAATGTCATTATCACGTACAATATCGGCGATTTTAAGGTTTAAAACGCCACTTTGTTGCGTACCCATAATGTCACCGGGGCCTCGTAATTTTAAATCAACTTCTGCAATCTCAAAACCATCATTGGTGCGCGTCATTGTTTGAAGACGGGTTTTGCTGTCTTCAGAAAGTTTGTGACTGGTCATCAGGATGCAGTAACTTTGATCTGCCCCTCGACCTACACGACCTCTTAATTGATGCAATTGCGAAAGACCAAAACGCTCTGCACTTTCTATAATCATAACGGAAGCATTGGGAACATTCACGCCAACTTCTATAACGGTTGTGGCGACCATTATCTGAGTTTCACCGTTTATAAATCGGTTCATTTCAAATTCTTTATCGGCTGGTTTCATTTTTCCGTGAACAATGGAAATCTGATATTCTGGCATGGGGAATTCCCGGCTTATACTTTCGTAGCCATCTATTAAATCTTTATAATCTAAAGCCTCACTTTCCTGAATTAGCGGATAAACAATATAAATCTGTCTTCCTTTTTTTATCTCATCCCGAATAAACCGAAAAACTTTTAATCTGTTAGAGTCAAATCTGTGAACCGTTTTAATAGGTTTTCGTCCCGGCGGCAATTCATCTATGATCGAAATATCCAGATCGCCATAAACACTCATAGCTAAAGTTCGTGGAATGGGGGTCGCGGTCATTATTAAAACATGCGGCGGATATTCATTTTTATGCCAAAGTTTGCTGCGCTGCGCGACACCAAAACGGTGTTGCTCATCGATCACGGCAAGACCCAGATTCTTAAATTTCACTTTGTCTTCAAGTAAGGCGTGCGTGCCAATTAAGATGTCTAATGAACCATTTTCCAGACGCTCATGAATATCTCTTCTTTTTGAAGTTTTACTTGAACCTGTAAGTAGTTCTATACTGGTCCCTAATTCTTTACATAAATCTAATAAACCTGTGTAGTGCTGTACTGACAAAATTGCAGTAGGGGCCATTAAACATGCCTGAAAACCGTTGTCAATAGCGATTAACATTGACATTAGCGCTACAATAGTCTTACCAGAGCCTACATCACCCTGAAGTAGGCGATTCATCTGTGCAGTATTGCCCAGATCGTTGCGTATTTCTTTAATTACCCGCTTTTGTGCATCTGTCAATTCAAAGGGTAAATGCTCTTTATAGAAGGTGTTGAAATTCTCTCCGATATCCTTGAAAGGATACCCTTTAATTTTAGTTTTGTGTAGTAAGTTTTTGATAATCAATTGCAGTTGAAGAAAAAATAATTCTTCAAATTTTAAACGGTATTGCGCGTTTGCGAGTTCGTTTTGAGACTTCGGGAAATGAATATTAAAGAAAGCTTCATCCTTAGGCATCAATTTTAATTGTTCCAGAATAGGCTGGGAAAGTGACTCAAAAATGTCGTTTTTTACCTCTAAAAACAGGTTTTGCATCAAAATATTGACCACCCTGTTTGTGATTCCTTTATTGCTTAATTTTTCTGTGGAAGGATAAACCGGTTGCATGGCAGTGCGCAGACTTTGCTCATGTTCTTCCAGCGATTCCATATCAGGATGGGCGATATTATATACAAAACCAAACTTTGAAACTTTACCAAAAATCACATAAGGTACATTCAGTTTTAGGCTTTCTTTGATCCATCTTTGACCACGAAACCACACAAGTTCCATCTCACCCGTTTCATCTTTAAAAGTAGCAACAAGTCGTTTTGAGCGGTTTTCGCCCACAGTTTTTACATGTGTGATTTTGCCTATAACCTGCACTTCGGCAGAAGTAGGTTGCAGTTGTTTAATTTTATAATACTGCGTTTTGTCTATATAGCGATTGGGAAAAAGATTAAGTAAATCCTGATAAGTATGAATGCCCAGTTCTGTGCGCAACAAATTAGCCCGGTTGGGGCCTACGCCTTTTAAATAATCAATTGGGGTTTGCAGTTTTCCCGGATTCATGTAAACGTTTATACGGTTTTACTCTTTGGTATTTCCTTTACTAGTTGGTAGTCATTTACGAGAACTGAAGCCGAAATATGTAAAAGTCGCTCCAAGTCTCTAATCATATCTACCGTTAATCTTTTTTTCTTATTTAGGATTTCTGAGACCCGACTTTTTCCGCCAATTATACCTACTAAATCTTTCTGGCGCATATTTAATTCTTCCATTCTTATTTTAATAGCTTCAATAGGATCTGGTGCTTCAATAGGGTAATGTTCATTTTCATAATTCTCGATTAGCAAAGACAAAATTTCTGCTTCATCGCCTTCTTTAGTGCTCAGCGGCGCATCAAAAATCACTTCGAGACGTTGAAGTGCATCGCGGTAATCGTTTTCTGTTTTAATAGGTTTTAATTCCATAAATTTTGTTTAAACCGTTTCCGCATCAATTTTATCATATTCAGCATGCGTGCCAATAAATCGTATAAATGCCCATTGTCTTTCATAATTTAACTTAACAATTAAGCGATAAGAATTTCCTTTAATGTTAAAAACCACTCTGCTATTTTTTAAAATGCTAGTATTTGAATAAGTCTGTTTAACATCATTTGGTGAAAGCCAGTTTGCGTTTTTTGCTGTATTATACCAGGTTTTTAAGTACTGTTCAGAATCGGCATGATTCTCCCAAAATTCACGTAAAGTACTTTTTGCAATAATTCGTTTCATCAGTACGATTATGTAACAAATGTAAAGAAAGTTCTCAAATATTGAACTATTATAGTTTTTAAAAGTGACTGTCGATATAAAGATGATCCAAGTTTATATAGCATTACCGCTACCAGCTTATCTGCTTTATCAAATCAAATTCTTAATTTGGTCAACCAAAAGGTCCTAAATGAAATTATATGCAGCGCTCGTATTTGTACTTTTTACACTTACCGCATTTGGCCAGCAAACAGATGTCTTAGATTTTGAGCACATTACGGCAGATATTTCTTTAAATTTTAAAGAAGAAACTGTTTCCGGCAACATGATGGTCTCTTTCAAAACCCTGAAAGATATTGATTCGGTTTATCTGGATGCTAAAAATATCACCGCTTTTGAGGCTAAAATCGGTCAAAAGAAGCTAAAATCTACCTTTGATAAAACACATTTAGTCTTTAAAAAGAGCTTTAAAGCGAATGAGATATATGAAATTTCGCTGAACTATTCTGCAAAGCCAGACCGGGCGCTTTATTTTGTGAACAACGAGGGGAAACCACAAATGTGGACGCAGGGTCAGGGAAAATACACATCAAACTGGTTGCCCAGTATTGACGATATGAACGATAAAATTGAGTTTGATCTCAATATTGAAGTGCCAAAAATGCTTCAGGTAATCGCAAATGGAAAACTCACCGCTAAAATCAAAAAAGGACCAAACACAGTCTGGAAGTTTGATATGCAGCATCCTATGGCGAGTTATCTGGTCGCGTTTGCTGCCGGCGATTATGATAAGGAAGAAATTATTTCAGGTAGTGGAATTCCGTTAGAGTTGTATTATTATCCTGAAGATTCTTTAAAAGTTGAGCCTACGTATCGATATTCTAAACAGATTTTTGACTTTTTAGAAACTGAAATAGGCGTTCCTTTTCCCTGGCAAAACTATAAGGAAATTCCCGTAAAAGATTTTCTCTACGCCGGAATGGAAAATACGACGGCGACCATTTTTAGCGATACGTTTATGGTAGATAGCACCGGTTTTATAGACCGTAATTATGTAGATGTAAACGCTCACGAACTTGCACATCAGTGGTTTGGAGATTTGGTGACTGAAAAATCAGGGACGCATCACTGGCTGCAGGAAGGTTTTGCGACGTATTACGCGCTGCTTGCAGAAAAGGAAATTTTCGGCGAAGATTATTTTTATTGGCAATTGTATCAAAGTGCAGAGCAGCTT
>JBALXG010000241.1:0-5008 GCA_036961055.1 Leeuwenhoekiella sp.
TTAAAGATGTAGATACAGTTACACTTTATTTAAATCCCCAGCGGCAAGAGGAATATTACGATTATATTATTTCTCTAAATCCTAAACGAGTAATCTTTAATCCGGGAACCGAAAATCCTGAATTTTATACTAAGCTTCGCGAAAAAAAAATCTCTTTTGAAAACGCTTGCACTTTAGTTTTACTTAGTACAAATCAATATTAATCAGGCAACAATTCCTTTTCGTCTTATAAGCAGTAATCCCAGAAAGGTTAAAGCGCCGTTTAATATGAGTATAAAAAAGCCGAATTCAAAATCGAGCCATAAGGCACTAAAAACGCTTATTATATAGGATAAAACGGGTGATAAAATAGCAATTAAAGGCACAAATTTGTCGTAGACCTTCCATTTTGTAAACATGCCAAATGAGTATAATCCCAGCAGCGGTCCATACGTGTAGCCTGCAAAAACAAATAGCCTGGCAATTACACTTTCATCTGCAATAATATATTTAAAAGTGATTATCGTAAGTATAAGCACCAGGGAGGTAAGGATGTGTATTAGCTTCCTAATGCGTATTTGCTTTTGCTCATCATACTTTTTTTCAATTCCCAGAATATCTATACTAAATGAGGTTGTAAGTGCGGTTAATGCGCTATCTGCGCTTGAGTAAGCCGCAGCGATTAACCCCAGAATAAAACAAATTGCAATACCAAAACCTAGATTAGCCTGTGTGGCGATAAAGGGAAATAAATCATCTTTTCTAGCCGAAATTCCGTGATTTTCGGCATATATAGTAAGTAAAACGCCTAGCCCCAAAAAGATAAAATTTACAACGGTGAGCACCAGTGTAAACCAAAACATATTTTTTTGAGCATCTTTAAGAGTTCTGCAGGTTAGGTTTTTTTGCATCATATCCTGATCAAGGCCAGTCATTACGATTGCAATAAATGCGCCCGAAATAAATTGCTTGACAAAGTGATCGCTGCTTTTCCAGTCATCAAAAAAGAATATTTTAGACATATGACTGTCTGCTACAAAGCTGAAGATATTAGAAGGAGAAAGTCCCAGATCTTGCGAGATAAAATAAATTGCCACGCCCAGAGCTGTTAGCATAAAAAGAGTTTGCAATGTGTCTGTCCATACAATAGTTTTTATTCCTGAGCGAAAAGTATAAAGCCAGATTAATAAAATGGTGAGTGTTACTGTTACCCAGAAAGGAATACCCATCTCATCAAAAACCAGTAGCTGTAAAACATTTGCCACCAGATACAGTCTGAAGCTAGAGCCTACGACCCGGCTAATTATAAAAAATGAAGCTCCGGTTTTATAGGAAGCGGTACCAAAACGACCTTCCAGATAACTATAAATAGAAGTTAGATTGAGTCTGTAATATAAGGGGAGTAGCACAAGACCAATAACAGCATAACCCACTGTGTAACCTAAAACAACCTGAAAATAACTAAATTGAGAAGCCTCAACCCAACCGGGAACAGAGATAAAAGTCACACCAGATAAAGATGCTCCTATCATACCAAAAGCAACCAAATACCATGGTGATTGCTTATTCGCTTTAAAAAAATCTGCATTAGAACCGCTTCTGCTTGTAAAGTATGAAATGAGCATTAAGAGACCAAAATATGCCGCTATTAAAAGAAGTATGTGTAAAGGTTGCATAGAGGGATTTAAACTTTAATCATTCTGTGCTACGAATATAGTTTTTTAATCCCTCCAGAGGGTCTAATTTCCCAAGGTTTGCTACGAGCCGCAAAAATAATTTCTCATTCATATATTGAGATCTTGCCCCCAGGTTCTTGTTTAATTGACCCATTAAAGATGTTTTTGTCCAATTTTTTAGGTAGTTCATCCGTTATGCAAAACATTAGGATTATCTTTTTCCAGACTTTATAAAACGACTTACCTTTGAAAACTTAAAATTAACGTATGGAACTACCCAAATTTCTTCTAGGAGATAATACAGATTACTCAGACGGTATTTTTGTGATACATACAGATTTTCCCAGATTTATTCTTAACCTTCAAAATGACGAGGTAGAATGGCTGGAAGAATTTGATAAACATGACGAAGAAGAACTTTCTAGTGAAGCCGAAGGATTAATTCAGGCAGCAAACGATTTTTATGACCGCGAGGTTGCGCGATATGAAGAAGAGTAATGGAAACATTGCGTGAACTTGATAAAGAACTTTTCCTTTTTTTAAATAATTTAGGTACTGAGACCTGGGATCCATTCTGGCTTATAATTACCGGTAAGTGGTATTCAATTCCCATTTATGCCGTTTTATTATACCTGATTTTTAAGGAATTTGGGCTGAAAAACACCCTTATTACCCTGGTTTTTGTAGCGGCACTTATCGCTTGTACAGACCAACTTGCCAATCTTTTTAAAGATGGTTTTCAAAGGTCAAGACCCTGCGGAATGAAAGGTGTGATGGAAATTGCAAGGTTTATCGCCGTACGTTGCGGCAAGTATGGTTATTTCTCTGCCCATGCTGCCAGCTCAATGGGTCTGGCAATTTTTATAGGATTATTGTTAAAGTCCCGATATTATTACCTGATCTTTGCACTCCTTTTTTGGTCTGCATTAATTGGCTATAGCCGTATTTATGTGGGTGTACATTATCCGGGTGATGTGTTAACAGGGATGGTCTTTGGCGCATTGCTGGGCTTTCTGTTTTACAAGTTACACGTTTATGTGTTGAAAAGAGTTCAAAAAAAAATAAAGATTTAATATGAAAGTATTGGTTACCGGCGCGGCAGGATTTATAGGATCGCATTGTGCTGAACGTTTAAAACAAAAGGGTTACGAAGTTATAGGTATAGATAATTTTTCACCATACTACAGCCAGGATCTTAAACATAAAAATGCTAAGGATTTAGAAAAAAAAGGTATTCACATTGTACGTGTAGATTTGCGCAAGCCAGCCGATTTTGCAGATCTGGATACTGATTTTAATTATATATTTCATTTTGCCGCCCAGCCGGGTATTTCTGCAACTTCCAGCTTTGAGGATTATTTAATGAATAATCTTGTTGCTACAAAAAACCTTACTGACTTTGCTGCAACCTGTGGCGACTTAAAACTTTTTGTAAATATTTCTACTTCTTCAATATATGGTTTACGAGCTACATTAACTGAAGATGAAGCTCCAGAGCCTGCCTCATTCTATGGGGTAACAAAACTTGCAGCAGAACAGCTTGTATTATCAAAAACCAGAGAAAAAAAGCTAAAAACCTGCTCTTTAAGGTTATTTTCAGTTTATGGTCCACGAGAACGACCAGAGAAATTATATTCAAAACTCATTGGCTGTGGCTTTTTCCATCAGGAATTTCCTTTATTTACGGGCAGCGCTTCTCATGTGCGCAGCTTTACGTTTGTTGAAGATATTATAGACGGAGTTGTAAGTGTGATAGGAAAAGAAAGCGAAGTAAACGGTGAAGTCTTTAATCTGGGAACAGAACAAGAACACACCACTGCCGAAGGTATTGAAATTGTTGAGAAAATACTAGATACTAAAATCATAATGGCAGATATGCCAAAACGTGATGGAGAGCAACTTTTTACGCATGCAAACATTGCAAAGGCGCGTAGAGTACTGGGTTATAATCCTAAAACTACCTTACAAGAAGGGCTGCAGAAACAGATTGATTGGTATCGTAAAGAGTTTGTAGAGTAAAGCAAATCACATCAAGAATCTTGATTATAAAGTAAATTTAGCATCTTAATAAGAAAATTGGTTATCTTAATATCTTTTTAACCAACCATTTTATTTTTATGAAAGATCAGAATTCGCGGCGTAAATTCATTCAGCATTCTACTTTAGCCGCTGCAGGATTAAGTATTACAGGTAATCTTATTGCAAAACCATTTTCAGCTTTTACCGCTAATTTATCATCGGCAGACACAATTAATTTTGGTCTTATAGGCTGCAATGGCATGGGATTTACAGACCTGCGTGCTCATCTTAAACTACCTAATGTAAATTGTATTGCTCTAGCAGATATAGATCAACGCGTTCTTGATAAACGGGCTGCTGAGGTCAAAGAACTTACAGGTAAAACTCCCGCAACATATACAGATTACCGTAAACTATTAGAAGATAAAAATATAGATGCGGTAATAATTGGCACTCCAGATCATTGGCACTGCCTTATTTTAGTAGATGCCTGTAAAGCCGGTAAGCATGTTTATGTAGAAAAACCTTTAGGAAATAGCATTGAAGAATGTAATCTTATGGCAGCTGCCGCAAAAAAATACGATAGCATTGTTCAGGTAGGGCAGTGGCAGCGCAGTGGTGGTCATTATGGTGATGCAATTAAATTTGTGCAGTCTGGTAAACTTGGGAAGATAAGACTGGTTAAATGCTGGGCCTATCAAGGCTGGATGAAACCTTTGTCTCCTAAACCAGACACGACTGCGCCAGATGGTGTTGATTATAAAATGTGGCTGGGACCAGCCCCAGAAAGACCTTTTAATGAAAACCGATTTCACTTTAATTTTAGGTGGTTTTGGGATTATGCAGGCGGTTTAATGACAGACTGGGGCGTACATGAAATTGATATTGCGCTATTTGCCATGAAAGCTACCGCGCCAAAATCTATTCTCGCTTCAGGCGGAAAATTTGCCTATCCTGATGATCCTTCAGAAACGCCAGATACGTTGCAAACTGTTTTTGAATATGATGACTTCAACCTTTTGTGGGAACACGCCACGGGAATTGACGGGGGTAATTACGGCCGTACAGAGGGTATTGCATTTATTGGCAATAACGGCACACTGGTTCTCAATCGTGGCGGCTGGGAAGTGATTCCTGAAACTGAAGAGGTAGACGGGAAAAGAATTGATAAGGTAGACCGCATGCCTTTGCAAAAAGCTACCGGAGATGCATTAGGTAATCACGCCCAAAGTTTTGTAGACGCTATTCGCAATAATGACAAATCACTTCTTCACTGCCCAATTGAGGCGGGTAGAATTGCAGCAGTAAACGCTCATATGGGTAACATCGCTTTT
>JBALXG010000242.1:0-5007 GCA_036961055.1 Leeuwenhoekiella sp.
GGCTCCTTTAATACTCCACCACCAGCCGGCGCTGTCATTAGTTAACCCCATTTCTTTAGAAATATTTGTAAAACCATTTTCTGTATTCTTAAAGACTTTTATAGGCATCCACTCGCCTACTACAATTATATCATCACGACCATCTTTATCAATGTCTGTAACTTCAGCACTTGTTGCCATACCCAGTTGTGAAAACTCAGGAGCCATTTCTTCTGTCACATCTTCAAAGCGGGCATTGCCAGGTGTCCCCACATTTTTAAGCAAATATGTTTTTGCCGGTGAAGGATAACTACCAGGAACCAATCTTCCTAAAACCAGAATATCCTGTTTACCATCTTTATCAAAATCAATATTATAAACTCGTGAACCACTCGTTATCATTTTAGGCAACGCGTTATTATCTCTGCTTAAATTGCCAGAACCGTCATTAATGTATAAACGATCCTGAAGCATAGGATTTTCACCTTTAAACTCATTACCTCCGCTAACTATATAAAGATCATTGTCACCGTCGCTGTCTGCATCAAAAATAAGCGCACCTATATCTTCATATCTCTTATCTGTTTCAAAAACTGATTGCTTACTTAATACGAAACCATTATTGGTTTGAAAATATAGACCACCAGCACTTTTAGAAGCTCCGCCTACAAAATAATCATCTTTGCCGTCATTATTTAAATCGCCCACAGCCATACTGGGACCAAATGTAGATGTGCGGTGAGGCAATAAAACTTCATCCA
The DNA here is from genome assembly GCA_036961055.1 of Leeuwenhoekiella sp. Lineage (GTDB taxonomy): Bacteria > Bacteroidota > Bacteroidia > Flavobacteriales > Flavobacteriaceae > Leeuwenhoekiella. The sequence goes on from JBALXG010000242.1 coordinate 741, forward strand.
GAAAATCGTCGTAATCATTTTCTACATGTTTATATCGTGGAAAGTCTACCGTGTCTTTAATTGTTGTGAATAAAGTATTTTCAGGTTTTTGAATCGCTTCCGGGGTGGTTGCGTCATTATAATTAACCGTTAGCATTTGGTTAGGCTGAACATTCTCCATTTTCTGAACCTTACCATCTGGCCATATTATTTTTACAGCCTTTATAGTTTTCGCCTGCGCGACACCAAAATGTAATTCTGGCGCAACAGAAGATTGAAAACCTCTGGTAAGTGTAAGCTCCTGCATTTGCTCCATCTCATTTGCATCTACATATACACGCACGCCTAAACCAAATTTATTTTTCTCCTGACCGTTAAACCTCAGTGTAATGAAATTATTAGTTTTTGAGCTAAGATTTTCAAACATTGAAGCATGATCATCTATATTATTGAATACAATTTCCAGATCGCCATCATTATCAAGATCTGCGTAGACCACACCGTTTGAAAAGCCTTTATATTCAATCCCCCATTCTTTATTAGCCTGTTCAAAACTAAGACCGCCGTTATTTTTATACATGAAATTATCTACCTTCTCTGAAGGAATACTCAAACTTTTCTGCAAAAGACTGTCTTTTAAATTACGGTCTTTTTTAAGATGATTAAAAAAGTCGTTGTTATTTATTTCGCGGCGCGTACCGTTTGTGATGTAAAGATCTTTGTGACCATCATTATCAAAATCGGCAAAAAGTGGACCCCAACTCCAGTCTGTAGAAGCGGCTCCGGTTATCCGGCTTAAATCACTAAAAAATGGGTTTTCATCCTCAAAAACCCCGGTATTTGTCTGCAGGCAATTCTGCATATATTGATAATGAAAACCAGCATCTACCGTACTCCAGAACAATTCTGGATTCATACTTGCCATATTTGCTTTCTTCCGGCGATTTTTCTGAGCATCCATATCAACCTGAAAAATATCAAGATTTCCATCATTATTATAATCTGCAATATCTACTCCCATTCCATAAAAAGCGGTGTGGTTTGTTGCCTTTTTAACCACTTCTCTAAAAGTGCCGTCACCATTATTCATGTATAAATAATCTGGCGAACTAAAATCATTTGAAATATAAAGGTCTGGCCAGCTGTCATTATTAAGATCGCCCACGGTTGCAGAAAGAGAAAGCCCAAAACTACGTACGCCGGCTTCATTAGTTACATCTGTAAATTTATCGCCATCGTTTCTATAAAGATGATCAGTCTCATCATCTTTCACATTTTTCATTTGGTAACTGTAATAAAAGTTAGGTGCATTAAAACGCGTAGGTGGATAATTTGCCACATATAAATCAAGATCTCCATCCTTATCATAATCAAAAAAGGTACCCTGCACACTATTGCCGAGATCAGCGATACCGTATTCTTTAGCTTTATCTGTAAATGTGCCGTCGCCGTTATTAATGAAAAGTTGATTTGTTTTGGGCGAAAATTTCCCACCTACAGAACAATAAATATCAAGAAAGCCATCTGCATTTACATCTGCCATGGTTACACCTGTGTACCAGCGATTATCGCCACCTACACCTGCAGTTTCGGTTACGTCTTCAAATTGTAGATTACCTTTATTTATATACAATTTATTAGAAACCTGATTGCCGGTAAAATAAAGATCCAGAAGTCCATCATTGTTTATATCACCCGTCGCAACGCCACCGCCCATATAGATATATGAAAAGCTAAAATAGTTGAGCGTGTCGTTTTCAGTGAGTTTATTGGTGAAATCTATTCCAGATTTGTCATATGTTAAGGCACTAAAAATATGTGTATCTTTATTTTCATTCTTTTTGTCAGAATCAGTATTTGAGTTACAAGAAACTAACAAAGACACTATAACGATTGCGCCTAAAAGGCATTTAATATTCATAGGAATGCGATTTTCAAGAGTTTTCTAAGAGGGTGAGAAAGTAGCATTAATTTCAGTTAAAGTCAAATCTCATTTTGTCACTTACTGATACAAAATAATCGCAGCGATAAGGGCTAAAACTCCCTATTCTTGGCTAAAACCTACCAAAATCTATCTAAAATCAAATAGCACAATAGTTTATAAACTGTTATTTGAATTTTAAAAGATATGCTATAATGCTATAAATAGATTTTATAAAGCATCATAACGCCCCAGCTTACGGCGCAATTGCTGCACTTCATGTTGTAAATCATTTACTTTATCAAGCAGGTGCTTTACCGCATGAATTCCTTCAGGATTTATGCCTAAATCATTGTGTAATCGAAGCATTTTTTCGACTACAGGTAATTCTTCCTGAGTGAGATAAGGCTCAGATTCTACAACTTTAATGTGCACAAGTTCAAACTCCTGAAATATATTAAGAAGGGACATATCTATCCCGTGACTGCTGCAAAATGTAGATACTTTTATGTTATAGGATGTGTCCATAATTTACAAATTGGTTTTTTTCAGTTCTTCAAATAATTCTTTTTGCTTATCTGTTAGATTTGACGGTAAATCAATGGTATATGTAATAAATAAATCGCCAAAAGCATTTTCCTTTTTATAAACGGGAAAACCCTTGCCCTTAAGCTTTACCTGCGTGCCTGGTTGTGTTTCTGGTTTAATTGTAAGTTTTACTTTTCCGTTAAAGGTATCTGTGGTGATTGTACCTCCCAGAACAGCTGTCGTTAAAGGAATATTTACAGACTTATAAAGATTTGATCCATCGCGCTTAAATGCAGATGTATTAATAACAGAAATAGTTATAAAAAGATCTCCTTTTGGTCCTCCATTTACACCGGCACCACCGTGACCTGTAATTTTTATAGTCTGACCATCCTCAATACCTGCAGGAATTGTAATTCTTATATTTTTACCATTTACCGTTAGCGTTTGTTTATGTGCAGTATAGACGTCGTTAATATCTAAATTTAGGGATGCATTAAAATCCTGGCCTCTAAATCTGGCCGACTGTCGGGAAGATCTAAAACCTCCTCCACCTCCGCCCCCAAACATAGATTCAAAAAAATCTGAAAAATCACCTTCTGGTGCGCCACCGCCGTAGCCTGCGTTGCTATAGCCGCCAGCTCGAGAACCTTGTGTACTTCTGGCCTTCTCAAATTCTTCAGCGTGTTGCCAGTCTTTCCCGTACTGATCGTATTTTTTTCGTTTCTCAGGATCGCTTAAAACCTCGTTTGCTTCATTAATTTTCTTAAAACGCGTTTCTGCTTCGGTATCATTAGGATTAAGATCTGGATGGTATTTTCTGGCTAGTTTGCGATATGCTTTTTTAATTTCAGCTGGAGTTGCTGTATTTGATAATTCAAGAATTTTATAGTAATCTACATATTCCATAGAACATAATTTTGGGTCAAATCATTCTGTTTAAAAGTATCAATTATAAGTCAATTTGAGCAGCATTAACTTTCAATTAAATTATTTTTAGCGAAAGAAAATGGGCAATTAAGAATTTTAAAATTAGCAAATACTGACGTAGTTAAATTTAATAATATAAATATCCTCACTTCTCTTTTTATTACTAACTTTTTTCTGTTTTCTTTATTAAGAAAGCTAGAAAACATTTAAGAGACATCACAATTTCAACAATGAGATTCTGGTCGCATTGCTCGAAAAATGAATAAGTGTCTTAATACCTCTTACAGACTGAAAATCTAAAAAGTAATTGGCTACCGGAACAAAAACATAGAAGATCCAAAACCTTCTGCTGTATCTAATATTTAGACAATAAGAGATAATTTTATAGATACCGGAAGGTAGTGGCATTAAGATTATGTTTTGCCCAAAACTACTTGAAAGACCTTTCTGAAAAAATGATATTTATAACCTGAAAATCGGTTAAAATCATTGGAAAATCAGCTAATTATATCCAGTCATCTCTTTCAAAAATCACTAGACTTGCACTTTGCTATTAGGAGGAAGATCTGGTAATTTCTGAAGCATCCAGCCAATCACTTGAATTCCTTCTTGTATAAGGGAGCCTTTTTCTTCAATATTGCTTTTGACATCAAATGGCCCAAAACTCGTGGCTTGTTCTAAACTTTCTTTATCTGCGCCAGCCCAATTAGCAGTAATCTTTAATTTTTTTACTGCTACAAAAGCAATAGGGAGATACGATAAACCTCCTATATCCGGATTATTTAAAGAACCTTTTTTTAAGCCAGGTATATACCATGAGGTTATTAGATTGCACAAAGTTTTATTAAACCAATGTCTTTTAATCTCTACAACGCAATATTCAAAACTTATATTAACACTATTTGTTTG
>JBALXG010000243.1:0-5000 GCA_036961055.1 Leeuwenhoekiella sp.
CAAAAATTGTTGTCGACTTATATTTCTCAAAATAAGAATTTTGAAAATAGCGGAAAGATTAAAATAATATATGAATATGTACAAGAGAATTTTGGTAGAAAAATATCGCTTTCAGAAATTTCTGCGCTTGTAAATATGAGTCCTGTATCCTTTAATCGATTTATTAAAAGCAGAACCGGTAAAACTTTTATAGAATACATTAATGATACACGTATAAGTTATGCTACAAGATGGCTTATAGAAACAGATTTAAGTATAGGTGAAATAGGTTTTAAATGCGGCTTTAATAATATTGCAAATTTTAATCGTGTCTTTAAAAAGGTAAAAAAATGCACACCTAGTGATTTTAGAGAAGAATTTAAAGGAATAAAACGCGTGTTGTAACTGATTTTTTAGCCAAAATAGCTGATTTTAGCACGTTTTAGGTCGATTTTTCGGAAATCATTTCCAGAGGTTTATTGAACTTTCTTCTATGCTTCAAGATAATATCTAATAGCTTTCTGATATTTCTTCATTTAGAGATTGTTATTAAGGATGTTTAAATTTATCTACATTATCATTTATTGCGGTACGTAATTTATTTAACACTTTTTAAACTATTTGTACAAAATATGTTTATCAAATGACAAAATACGATTAACATAAGCTTAACAATGTGTTTAATTTTGAATTTCGTAGAAAAGGTTTGTTTAATTGTTAAAATGATAAATTTTGCTTTTAAAACCTTCTAATTACTAATTAAGTTTAATAATCAATAAAATTCCTAAATTTTATTTCATGCAAAACTTTAAAATTTATTCAACACTTAACTTGAAAAGTGCTTCATGGCCTTTTTTGTTATTCTTATTGTGCGCATCATTTCAATCGTTTGCGCAAAAAACCGTCAGCGGTACTGTTACCGATCCCGCCGGGACACCTTTATTAGGTGTAAATGTTATAGTAAAAGGGACCAATACTGGGGCCTCAACAGATTTTAATGGTCAGTATGAAATTTCAGTCGATGACTTAAGCGTTATAGTTTTTAGTTACGTGGGATTTCAGGAAAAGCAAGAGCTTGTAGGTAATCGCACTCAAATTGATGTTGCTTTAGCAGAAGATGCTCAAAGCCTTGACGAGGTTGTGGTTATAGGTTATGGTACTCAAAAGCGTAGTGATGTAAACAGTTCTATCTCTTCAGTCAATTCTAGTGACATACAGGATTTGGCACAGGTTTCTGTAGATCAAATGTTACAGGGTAAAGCATCTGGAGTTACTGTAACAAACAATTCTGGTAAGCCAGGTAGTGCGGTTTCTATTAAAATTAGAGGAACTTCTTCACTCTCTGGAACAAATGAGCCATTATATGTAATTGATGGTGTACCTATATCTGGTGATGCTACAAATAAGTCAACAAGTGGCAGACCTGTCGCAGGAGGTAATTTCTCAAATGCGGGTAATATAGCTGTTAGTCCATTAGCTTCTATAAGTCCTAATGATATTCAGTCTATTGATATTCTTAAGGATGCATCTGCAACAGCTATTTATGGTTCTCGAGGTGCAAATGGTGTAGTTATCATTACAACCAAATCTGGAAAAAGCGGAACCGGGAAATTAACGTTTGATTCTTTTATATCACTTCAGGAGCAAAGCAAACTTCTGGATGTTATGAGTTTACAGCAATATGCTGTACTGCAAAATTCACTTGCAAATGTTTATGGTATAGAACCCCGTACAGAATTTCAATACCCACAATTGCTGGGACAGGGTACTAACTGGCAAAAGGAGATTTATAAAACAGCAATTTTAAAAAGTAACCAGTTATCAATATCTGGGGGAAAAGAAGGAGTTAACTATTATGTCTCTGGAGGTTATACAGATCAACAAGGTACAGTTATAGGATCTGCGTTTAAGCGTTATACCTTTCGTGGTAATGTAGATGCCAAGGTAAAGGATTGGTTAAAAATGGGTGTAAATATTAATACCGGGATAACTAATGAAGATATTACCTTAAATGGTCAACAAAATGGGATTATTAGTACTTCTCTATTAAGTACTCCTGATGTGGCAGTAAGAAATCTCGACGGCTCATTTGCAGGACCACCACCTAACGGAAGTTTAGGATCTTTTATAAATCCTGTAGCTTCTGCACTTTTAAGAACAAATAATCTGGTGCGTAAATCTTTCGCAGGAAATTTTTACGGTGAAGCAGATATTTTTAAAGGTTTGCAATATAGATTTGAAATAGGCGGGTATGCAGAATTTAATGAAAACAAGCAATTTAACCCTACTTATGCATGGGGAAGTGCTATAAATGAAATCGCAACGCTGGATCAAAGGAATCAGGATTCTTATTCTATTAATGTGAAAAACTTACTTACTTATAAAACAACTTTAGGTAAGCATAATATCACAGCCTTAGTTGGTCAGGAAGCTAATGATTCTCACTGGAAAGGTCTAAGTGTTACCGGTTCTGGCTTTGTAAGTAATGACCTTAAAGAATTGAGCGTTTCTGATGCAGATGAATTTAGATACGGCGGTCAATATAAAGGAAGTCAGTCTTTATACTCCTTTTTGAGTAGGGTGATTTATGATTTTGATACTAAATATAGTTTTACAGCCTCATTTAGAGCAGATGGATCTTCAAAATTTGCAACTGGAAACAAGTGGGGATACTTTCCTGCCGCTTCAGCTTCATGGAAAGTATCTAGTGAGCCTTTTATGGAAGGTGTAGATAAATTTGTAGATAACATAAGATTGCGTGTAGGGTACGGAGAAACTGGCAATCAACAAATAGGTAACTATTTATATGGTTCTACTATCAACTCTTTACAAACAGGATTAGGTCAGGGATTTTTAGTTAGTAATATCGATAATCCAGACCTACAATGGGAAACATCTAAACAAACAAATATTGGTCTTGATTTTTCTCTTTTCAAAAACAAACTTTCTGCTACAGTTGAAGTGTACAAAAAATTGTCTGAGAATTTCTTATACGCCGCGCCGCTTCCTCTTTACTTAACTGGTGGTGACACCTATGAAGGCGGTAGAGCTGCACCTTATATAAACATAGGAAAGATGGAAAATAAGGGAATTGATCTAACTCTTAATTATAACCAACAATTTGGAGATAACTTTAGATGGAATTCATCCTTAGTTCTTTCTAAATATATAAATGAAGTTGTTTCTATTTATAACGAATCAGAAATACAACGTACAGTTAATTTTAATGATTATACAACAGGTCTTGTAACTAATACAGTTAGCGGCCAGCCTATTGGTCAGTTTTATGGACTTGCGACTAATGGAATAATAAGAACTGAAGAGCAGTTAGCTGCAGCGCCAAAGACCTTTTTTGGTACAACTGCAGAATCATCAGTCCTTGGAGATGTTGAATATGTAGATCAAAATGGTGATGGTGTTATCAATGATTCAGACCTTACATTTATAGGTAATCCTAATCCGGATTTTACATATGGTTTTACAAATACTTTTAACTATAAAGGTATTGAACTTTCAATTTTTGTACAGGGATCACAGGGTAATGATTTACTTAACCTTACTCGCAGAGCCGGTACTTTAAACGCTAACTTATATCAAAATCAACTTGCAGAGGCTATTGATTTCTGGAGTGTTAATAATGTTGACGCAAAATTACCCAGACCTGTGGGCACTTTGAGTCATCCTAACTTAAGAGTTTCAGATAGATTTGTTGAAGATGGTTCATATCTTAGAATTCAGAATGTAACGTTAGGATATTCGCTACCAGACGATGTGATTTCACAACTTAAATTAACAAGATTACGTATATATGCCAGTGGGCAGAATCTATTCACATTTACAGATTACAGCGGTTACGATCCTGAAGTAGGTTCCTTTAATCAGGATGCATTATTAAATGGTGTTGATAATGGTAGATATCCTACACCACGAACTATAACTTTAGGAGTCAATGTTGAATTTTAATAATAAAAACATGAAAAAATATAACTCTATTTTTAGATTATTAACCGTTGCTTTTGTTGCGGTTATGCTATGGTCATGTTCTGAAGATTTTTTAGAAAGACCACCAGAAGACACATATAGTTTAGATGAATTTTATAGCTCAAATGAGCAGGTGTCTGCAAGTACTAACGGTCTTTACGGTAAGCCGTGGTTTAGTCTTCATAACAAAGCGCTTTATGCAATAGGAGAAGTAGGTTCTGGTAATTCATTCTCTTATTCAAGCGATATTAATAGTTTGCGACTTTTGAACATAACAACCACAGATCCTGTACTTCTGGATGCCTGGAAATCATGTTTTGCTGTTGTGGCACAATCTAATGCTTTGATTAATCTTTTGCCTAGCAGAGTGAGTGGCGATGTAGATCAGGAAGTTGTAGATAATACTATTGCAGAGGCTCATTTTATGCGGGGACTTGCTTATTTCTATCTGGTTAGATTATGGGGTCCTGTACCTATAATAGAAAATAATGCCGATTTTGTTACAGAACCACAATTAAACACAAATCGTGTTGAAGATGTTTATACCTTTATAGAGAATGACTTAAACTATGCTACAGAATATCTATATGCTAAAGTACGTGGAAGCAGCTATTCTGATAATGGTCATGTTTCAAAAGGATCTTCAAAGGCACTTTTAGCCAAAGTTTCTCTTTATGAAAAAAAGTATGATCAGGCAAGGCAATTAGCGCAGGAGGTTATAAATAGCGGCGAGTTTAAATTGTATGGAGGTGCTCAATTACCAGAAAAATCATTTGGTGATTTGTTTTTAACTGAAAACAATAATAACGAAGAATCAGTAATTGCATGGCAATGGACTTTAGGAGGTTATAATACAGGTAATTATTGCAACACACAATTTGCATATTCTTCTATTATAAATAATGCAACTTATGGAGGAGTATTTGCACCTTCTCAGGACTTATTAGGCGCATTTGAACCTGGTGATTTACGTAGAAAACAAACAGTTATGCTACCAGGCGATTATTATCCTAATCTTCCATCAGCTAATGGACCTGATT
>JBALXG010000244.1:0-5000 GCA_036961055.1 Leeuwenhoekiella sp.
TAAAGAGCTTCAGCCAGATTTGCTGCTCACTTTTGGCGGTATGATTATTTCAAAAAAAATAAAAGCTTTTCTGCGTAAATATCAGCCTAAGCAACACTGGCATATAGATCCTAAAAAAGCATACGATACGTTTTTTAGTCTAAATCGCCATTTTTCAGTTAGTGTCAACCATTTTTTCGCTCAATTTACGCCACACATTATTCCGGTTAAAACAGAATATAAAAATACGTGGCTAGCGTTACGCAGTCGCAGGGATATTTTGCATAAAGAATATTTAAAAAATATGGATTGGTGCGATTTTAAAGCATTTGAACATATTCTATCATCAATCCCGAAGGAATCTATGCTTCAGTTGGGTAATAGCTCGACAGTAAGGTATGTCCAACTGTTTGATATCGATAAATCTTTAGAAGTTTTTTGTAACAGGGGTACAAGTGGTATTGATGGTTGTGTCTCAACTGCTGTAGGCGCTGCCGTGGGGAGCAAATTGCCTGCGGTCTTAATTTTGGGAGATTTGAGCTTTTTTTACGATAGCAATGGTTTGTGGAATAATTATCTTCCTGATAATTTTAAAATTATACTCATAAATAACAGGGGAGGAGGTATTTTTAGAATACTTCCGGGTGATAAAAATTCTGAAGAATTTGATACGTATTTTGAAACTGTACATAATTTGAGCGCAGAGCATCTATGTAAAATGTACAATATAAAATTTCTGTCTGCCTCTTCTGAAGCTGAAGTTGAAAATAAAAAAGAAGAATTATTTAAATCTAATGATGGCCCTGCATTACTTGAAATTAATACGCCACGAAAGTTAAATGACCAGATACTTTTGGGATATTTTGACTTTATTAAATAAGAGGTTAAAAACTTGCTCTGATAATTTATGTATATTTATAAACGAGAATAAGTATTATTATAAACAAATTTTAAAGAAATCATGAGTAAACGAGATGAAATGATAGCCAAGTATGCTAAAGATTTAAAGGAGAAACTTGATCACAAAGCTGATATGGATCTCCTTACTAAGGTCACAATAGGCTGCGGTCCTTCTATCTACAATCAAGATTCTTCAACTGTATCTTCAAGCAGTGAAAAAGAACTTGAGACTGTAAAGAAAAATTTTCTCATTAAAAAGTTAGGTCTTGAGGATAGTCCTAAATTAATGGATGGCATTAATACTGTTATGGAAAAATATGGTAAGTCTAATCGCAGTAAATATCGGGCGGTGGTTTATTATTTACTCGTGACTCATTTTGGTAAAGAATCTGTTTACAGTTAAATGATAAACAGCAAAGCCATTAATAATCTAATTAATGGCTTTTTTATGTTTTGTAGATAGTTTTTTGTTTCAATTAAACAGGCTTTGTGTAAACCTGAGTTGTAAACAAATTCATTCATGTCTAAAAATTGATTCTTTTAGGCGATTTTTCGACTAAAATGGCTGTTTTTTCAATATTAATTTCATTTAATACTTTCCCTTCAGCATCATTAATCCTAGGATGTTGTGTAATTTTGTGGCTTATTAAATTGATATGTTAGAAATAGGTGCTTACCATAAATTAAAAATAGACAGAGATACTCCCCCAGGACTTTTTCTTGTAAATGATGAGGGTGATGAAGTTCTCTTACCGGGGCAATATATTCCTGAAGAGTTTGAGATAGGAGATGTTTTAGATGTCTTTATATATCTGGATAATGATGAAAGACCTGTTGCAACCACTTTAAAACCTTTAATAGAAAGAAAAAGATTTGCCTATTTGCGCTGTACAGATGTAAATAAAATAGGAGCTTTTGTTGATTGGGGTATTGAGAAACAACTATTTATTCCATTTGCAAATCAGGTAACTCCTATGCAAAAAGGACAGTGGTATGTTGTTTATATGTATCTTGATGAAAAATCTAACAGACTTGTAGGATCTACTAAACTGAATCAATTTTTAAAAAATGAGGATGTTCAGGTTCAGAAATACGACAAGGTTGAAATTATGATTTCACATTATTCAGATCACGGTGCAAATGTTATAATTAACGGGCAGTACACCGGCTTAATTTATAAAGACACTATTTTTGAAGATCTTAGAGTAGGAGATAAATTACCGGGTTATATAAAACGTGTGCGAGAAGACGGTAAAATAGATGTTTTATTACAGCCTGAAGGTGCAAAAAGCATAGAGCCTAATGCAAATTATATTCTTGAAGAGCTCAAAGCAAATGGAGGCCAGCTTCAATTACATGATAAAAGCTCTCCAGAAGAGATACAAGCTCAGTTAGGACTAAGTAAAAAAAGCTTTAAAAAAGCCGTAGGGGTGCTCTATAAAGAACGCCTTATTGATATTTTAGAGGAAAGTATAAAGCTAAAGGATAATTAAAGAGTATCACAATTTTGATACAATTTTTCTATTGGCCGCTAATAATGCATGATCAATAGCTGAAAATTGCATTGTTTTAACACTCAGAAACTTGCTTTCAAATTGAGCTGTACGTAAAGCCAAAGAGTCGTAAGTGACGAAGTAAAATCCTAATATTCTTGATTCAATTTTTTTATTCGTATGAAATTTACCAGGTGCAACTGTATACGTATTAATTCTATTTGAAATAATATAAAAACTCAAACTACTTGGAATTTTAGTAACAATATCTTCCATTATTTGTTCCTTTTCCCTATTATCTATAAGGTAGCCCTTATTTATTTCAATTATAACAGAGTTACCTATATAGTATAATTTACCAAATTTAAGAACAGTTTCATCAGAAATTTGATTACTAAAACTTGATTCTAATATGGTCATATATTCACTTTAATAAGTCACAGGGGTAGATATTTAAAGTTATACTAAAAATCGTTATTAAGCTCATTTTTAAAGGGGTAATTGCGGGATAAGTCTTTTCTTTAGAGGTCATATTTGGTATAATTCTAAAAACTCTTGAATAAGAGGATTTATCAGCTTATTTTTGATCAATAACCTCGGGATAAGTCTGGGAGTTATATTACTTATTTAAATATAGCGGCCAGCCTCGAGCATTAATTCATTTAGTGTTAAAAATAAATATATGCCCAAAATAAACTGGAAAGTTGTAAAAGAATACGAGGATATAACTTATAAAAAGGCAGATGGTGTTGCCAGAATTGCCTTTAATAGACCAGAAGTTCGTAATGCCTTTCGACCTAAAACCACAGCAGAATTACTGGATGCATTTCACGATGCTCAGGAAGATATAAATATAGGCGTGGTTCTACTTTCAGCGGAAGGTCCCTCCCCTAAAGATGGTATTTACAGTTTTTGTAGTGGCGGTGATCAAAAAGCCCGTGGCGATCAGGGTTATGTAGGGGACGACGGTTATCACCGTTTAAACATTCTCGATGTACAACGACTTATAAGATTTATGCCCAAGGCCGTTATTGCAGTTGTACCAGGCTGGGCGGTAGGAGGTGGGCACAGTTTACATGTGGTCTGCGATCTAACGCTGGCTAGTGAAGAACATGCCATTTTTAAGCAGACAGATGCAGATGTAACAAGCTTTGACGGTGGTTATGGGTCTGCATATTTAGCTAAAATGGTTGGTCAAAAACGAGCTAGGGAAATCTTTTTTTTAGGGCGTAATTACAGCGCTCAGGAAGCTTTTGATATGGGAATGGTAAATGCTGTTGTTCCTCATACACAACTTGAAGACACAGCTTATGAATGGGCCCAGGAGATACTTGCTAAGTCACCTACTTCTATAAAAATGCTCAAGTTTGCAATGAATCTTACAGATGATGGTATGGTAGGTCAGCAGGTATTTGCAGGTGAAGCAACCAGACTGGCATACATGACTGAAGAAGCTAAAGAAGGCAGAAACGCATTTCTTGAGAAACGTAAACCCAATTTTGATAAAAAATGGATTCCATAAATGAAAATTATAAAGATATCTAAATCAAAAAACTCCCTCAAAAAGGGAGCTTTTTATATGAAATAAGCCGATTTTTTTATCTTAATTTCTGAAATTTAGAAGGGTTAGATTCTCTCATAATATCATATACTTTTTCAAAAATATCATCTAATGAAGGTTTTGAAAAATAATCTCCGTCTGTTCCATACGCTGGTCTGTGTGGCCGGGCTGCCAAAGTTTGTGGTGCGCTGTCAAGAAATTTATATGCTCCCTGTTCTTCCATCACATGCTGAAGTAAATAAGCACTTGTGGCACCTGGCATGTCTTCATCAATAACCAGAAGCTTACTTGTTTTCTTAACACTTTTTACCGTGTCATGATTAAGATCAAATGGCAGTAAACTTTGAGCGTCTATAACTTCTGCATCTATACCTACACTTTTAAGTTCTATAGCAGCTTCCATCACAATTCTTAAGGTACTTCCATAAGATAATAAAGTAATATCTGTCCCTTCTTTTATAGTTTCAACTTTACCAATAGGCGTTCTAAATTCACCCATATTAGACGGTAACTTTTCCTTCAGCCTATAACCATTAAGACATTCTATTACCAGTGCTGGCTCATCACTCTCGAGTAGCGTATTATAGAAACCCGCAGCTTTAGTCATATTACGGGGGGTAAGAATGTACATACCGCGTAAAAGATGTATCAAAGCACTCATTTGTGAGCCACTATGCCAGATACCTTCAAGTCTGTGGCCACGTGTTCTCACAATTAAAGGCGCTGTTTGTTTGCCGTGTGTACGATAACGTAGCGTAGCAAGATCATCGCTTAAAGTATGAATGGCGTAAAGAATGTAATCAAGATACTGTATTTCTGCGATGGGTCGCAGACCGCGCAGTGCGAGACCTATACCTTGACCTATGATCGTAGCCTCACGTATTCCTGTATCTGCAACGCGTATCTCGCCATACTTTGCTTGCAGACCTTCAAGACCTTGATTAACATCGCCTATTGCTCCAGAATCTTCACCAAAAATTAAGGTCTTAGGATTTCTTCCTAAAATGGCATCAAAGTTATCGCGCAATACAACGCGCGCATCTACATCTTTACTATTTTCATTATAG
>JBALXG010000245.1:0-4997 GCA_036961055.1 Leeuwenhoekiella sp.
TAGCTGCTTACTATGGCAAACAGTTTGTGCAGTTCTAGCTGATTTCAACACCTTTTGCAACAGTTAAATTTTCTGCGAGCCATAAAAACTCGTGTACAAAAGTGTCTATGTTTTGCTGAAAGGATAATGCCTTTAACTCGCCATCTTCTGCAAATTTTTCATCTACACCCGGCACGATAAGCATAAACGGACTAGCGATACCAAAAAATGCCGGAACCATTTGCAATAATTGCTGAGCCGCGCGCATACCGCCCATCGCACCGGGAGAAGCTGTTACAAGGCCAAAAGGTTTATGAACCTGCTTGGGAAAGTGGTCCAGAAAATTTTTCATTGCAGGTGTATAGCTTCCGTTGTACTCTGGTGTGCAAAGTATAAATGCATCTGCTTCAAAAACACGTTGGGCGTAAGGTCTGATTTCTTTGGGGGCATCTTCTGGTCTGGAATATGCTTTCTCAACAAAAGGCATTGCAATTTGATTTACAGCAATGAGTCCCACATTATGTTCAGTTCTAGTTTGTAGAGTTGTGAGTAGATTTTTTGCCACCCGAATACTTAAACTTTGTTTACGTGAACTTCCTGCTATTATTTCTATTTTCATATTTTCTATTTAAAATTAGGAGAATATTGTTCTTATTTTTCAACTTCAAATATTTCCCGAACTTGTGGATTAATATTTTGCCATTTGTTTTTATCTTCTTTCGTCCAAATTTCAGTTCTATTAAAGACGCTGCCTGTTGGCCAAATCAATCCAACACCCACTGCCTTAGCGTATAATTTATAACTATCGTCAGTGTTTAATTGAGAAAACGCCCAATATTTCCATTTAACAACTTTATAACTCCACCAAATCCAACCAATACAGACTGAAATAATTACAACTATCATTACAACAAAATTCACCTTGTTCGAATTCAGAATATTTTCAGCAAACCAATGAGCAATAAATCCGCAAATGACGACGAATGAAACTAAAGGTAGATAAACTGTTATTATTCCCTTTTTTATTAATTTACTTACAGTCATATCGTTTAATTTTTAGATTAGCGTCAATATGCAATTATTTACAGATTTTAATTAGTGTAGATTCTTTTTTTAATCTTACTGAATATATTCATTTCAAATTCTTTTTAAGCTTAAGAATTTTTCCACCATTAAAAATAGTTCATTGCATCTACCCAATCTACCGATTAGTTATTTTAAACCCGAGGTTGTATGCAAATATAAAGTCCAGTAAAATACTATTAGCTTATGCGGATTATTTATTAGTTAAGTTATAAGAAAATTAAATTGAACCACAACAAACCATACATTTCTGGCTAACCAGCTAACATTTAAACTATTTAGCGGTTTTTAATTATTCAGTCAATTTTTAGAGGAGGGCCAACTATATTCTAATTGCTGGAAAATCTGCCCATAAAGTAAGAAAATCAGCCAAAAAGTATTAAAAATCACCTTCATAAAAACAAATTTCCCAAACATTTAAAGGTGATAAAATTATGAATAACAGTGTGTTGTGTTTGTATAAGCAAAAAAAACGGGGCTTAGCCCCGTTTTTAATAAGAATTTTAAAAATTGTTTTAGTATCCTGGATTTTGAGGACTCAAATTTGGATTATTGATCAACTCAGGACCGGGAATAGGAAATAATAAATGTTTTTCCTGTAATGCCTGATTTGAGTTAAGATTAACATGACCTACAAAATTGTCAAAATTACCTGTTGTGTTATTATAGACTTTTTTAAGGCGTACCATATCAAACCAGATTTTCATTTCAAAGGCGAGTTCATGCCATCTTTCTCTCCATACTGCTTCTCTAAAGGAAGCCTGATTAAATTCAGCCAGAGTAGGAGTAGAGAGTTGTGCTCTGTCTCTTATTTGTTTTAGCGCATCAACCGCAGCCTGATTTGGTCCTCCGTTTGCTTCATTATAAGCTTCAGCATAAATTAGTAATACTTCGGCATAACCAAATATCTGAACATTTAAATTATCTTTTGCGGTACCGGGTACACCAGATGTGCCATTTGCTGTGACGTTAAAATGTTTAAATATAAAAGGTGCCCCCAGGTCAAATAATTCTCCACTACCGTTTTCGTAGTAACTTGTATAAAACCATCCTTCTCTGTCTACAGCTCGTAAATCACCATCTTCATATGAATTATAAAATTCTGCTGTAGGGACCGTACTTCCTGTACCATCTGGGCCGCGATAAGTGACCGGTTGAAAATTAGGACGCATATTGCCCATAGGATTTGAAGCTACCAGATCATTGTATTGTAAGCTAAATATATGTTCGCCCATATTATTTAAACTCTCATCATGCACTTCTCCATACGTATCAAAAAGGTGTATAGGACCGGCATTATCAATTATCTCTTTTGCTTTACTGGCGGCATCAGCGTAGCGAGCTGTTTCATTTAATGGATTTCCTGCCATGGTAAGATAAACTTTAGACAAAAGTGCTTTTACCGCAGATAAGGAAACTCTGCCACTTTCATCTGTCCAGGGGAGACCTGCACTTTCAGCCTCTACTAAATCACTCACTATTAAGGCGTAAACTTCAGTTTGTGGACTGCGGACAGGGAAGAAATCTTCAGAATCAGCACTTTGTGGAAGTGTTATTAGTGGAACGTCTCCCCAAAGTCTAACTGCGTAAAAATAAGCCCATGCACGCAAAAATCTGGCTTCCCCTAAAATTTTAGCTTTATCTGCTTCATCCATTTGAATATCAGGAACATTTTGAAGAACTAAATTTGCATTCCCTATTACTCTGTATAGACCACGCCACCAGTTTTTTATGTGACCTGTATTAGGATCGTACGAAAGTGAGTACAGGTTGTTAAGATCAGAGTTTTGCGCTGTCTGTGTAGTTGTAGTGCCTGTAGGCGCCATTAGCATTTGCCAATTTGAAGAAAAAATACCTGCGCCATCACCTATAAATCTCGTATCTGCGTAGACTGCAGCAATCGCCGACTGTGCTTGTTTTGCACTGGTGTAAAAACTATCAGGTGTTAGATTAGAAGGATCTGATTCATCCAAAAAATCTGAACAACTTACGGTTCCAAGCAATAGAACCAGCAACCAGAATATTTTGCTTTTATTTTTGAGTATATTAATTTTCATAATATTAAATCTTTATTTTTTGATAATTAAAGGCTTACTTGTAGACCAACCACAAAGGTTGTTGATTTAGGATATTCGTGCCACTTCATTCCCTGAGAGAATGCATTATTACTGGCATCTCCTCGTATAGGTGTAACCTCAGGATCACCAAGAAGTTCATCATCAACTATCAAAAAGAAGTTTTGAGCAGATCCATAAATTCTTAACTTGTTTAAATGCAGTATATCAAGTAATTCACGATTAAAGGTGTATCCTAACATAATATTTTTACCTCTTATAAAAGATCCATCCTGAATCCAGTGAGTATCTACGTTAGTTACGTAACCTGCACGTGTATCTCTTACCTGAGCGATCATTGTATTTTGATTATCTGGTGTCCACGCATTTAAGACGGTTTTATAGCTGTTTGCAAGACTTTGTCTGTCTTCACTAGAATGCAGGTTCATATTCATTACATCATTGCCGTATGAATACTGAAGCTCCAGTGTGAAATCAAAGTTTTTATAGGAAATATAGTTTGTAAATGCACCCCATGCTTTTGGACTACCATTACCTATTATTGATCTGTCTTCATCATTGATGATATAATCGCCATTAAAATCTTTGTACTTAATATCTCCCGGAAGCAGGGTAAGACCATTACGATAACTTACAAATTTGGCAGCTTCTTCAGCTTCATCTGTACCCCAGACTCCTAATCTTGTAAGTCCCCAGAAAGCACCTACAGGTTCACCTACTCTTATAATACTTGTTTCATTAGTGATTCCCGGTCCTCCAACGCCAAAAATATCTGAAGGTGTGGCCAGTGAAAGTACTTTGTTTTTATTCATAGAAATATTAAACGTAGTATTCCACATAAAATCAACTGTTGAGATATTTGTTGAAGTAAGAGAAAATTCTAACCCTTTATTCTCCATAGATCCCACATTTCTTCTAATAGTTGCATAACCTGTTGATTGCGGAACGGGTGCATCCAGAAGCATGTCTGTAGTTTTTCTATAATAATAATCAGCTTCTATTGATATTTTATTTTTAAACAATCCCAGTTCTAAACCCACATCATATTGCGCTGTTTTTTCCCATTTTAGATCAGGATTTGCCAGTCTGTTTAAACCAGTTCCTCCAATAGGATTACCATCCCATATTGCTTTGTAGTTAGAACTTAATAAAGAAAGTGATGAATAAGGTGGTATTTCTGAGTTACCGGTGACACCATAACTTGTTCTCAATTTAAGATTTGAGATTACCTCATTATCTACTAGAAAATCTTCATCAGAAGTTCTCCAGGCAAATGCTGCAGAAGGGAATAGAGAAAATTTGTTATTATCACCAAATTTTGAAGAACCATCTGCTCTTGCGGTTACAGTAAACAAATACTTCTTCATAAAGTTGTAATTCAACCTTCCGAAATAAGAGTTTAATGCTTCACGATCAGCTCTGGAAGCTACTCCCAAATTATCAGTTCCAGCACCTAAATTATTATATTGAAAATAATCAGTTGGGAAATTTCGAGATTCTGCATTAACGTAGAAATTATTAGATTCCTGCCATGATATTCCTAATAAAGCTGTTAACGCATTGTTTTCATCAAAGTCTTTATTATATGTTAAGTAGTTTTCTAAAGACCAAAACGTTTGCTTTTCATTACTGGAAGATGCAAAAGCCATTCCGTTACTATCAAGTGTACTATCACTAAATTCATTATTCTCCTGAGTAAGAACATTTGTGCCTAAAACAGTACGCATTTGAAGATTTTCAGCGAAGTTGATATTAGAATAAACACTTCCCGATATCGTTTGCGTATTTAGAATATAATCTTGACTAAATAGTCTGTGAACAGAGTTTCTTGTACCTTCTGCATAAGGGTAGTCTCTGTTA
>JBALXG010000246.1:0-4994 GCA_036961055.1 Leeuwenhoekiella sp.
CAATTAGACTTAAAAAGCAGTAATAAAATAGGCGTTTTAAAATTTGGCAATAATACAGGTAAAGATTCAATGGATATTGTGGGCAAAATGGCGGCAGACTGGATTATACATGGTATAACTCAAAAAAATCTGGCGCAGGTTGTATCACCGCAGATAGTAGAAGATTATACTAATATTATTAAGGCAAGCCTTAGCTCAGAAGAAAAAGCAAATGTGCTACAGGATTATTTTAAGCCTGCCCAGATAATAAGCGGTAATTATTATTTGTCAAATGGCAATCTTATATTTCAATGTTCAATAATAGATGGCAAACTTGACAAGACACTTATTGCTTTAGAACCTGTTAAATGTGATAGCACAAATCCGCTAGATTGTATTGAGGAGCTTAAGCAGCGTATTCTGGGTTATCTGATAACGGTTAATAACAATAAATCTACCGGTTTGCAGGAAACACCGCCTAAATATGAGGCCTATGAACTTTTTTTAGAGGCTAAAAATGCTTCGACTTATGATGAGAATACTATAGATCTTATTGAGAAAGCAATAGCCATAGATCCTGAATATTTTGAGCCGCGTACCTTTCAAATAACATATTATTATGATCAAGGAAAATATAAAAAGGCAGATTCACTTCTTAAAAACATTTCAGTTAATTATAAATTAGATAAGCGTCAGGAAAATATAGTACAGCTATATACAGCATTGCTTGAGGGTAATAATCGTAATGTGTATAGGCATTTAAAACGAGAATATAATATAGCCCCTTTTGAGTTAAATACCAATGCATCAATGCTCACCGTTGCAGTGCAGTTTATAAATAAACCACAGATCATTGATACGATATTTAGGGTAATTGATACTAAAGATTCTGATGCAGAGAGTTGTTTTTACTGCTCAAATCGCATCTACGTAAAGGCTCTGGCAGAATTAGAATTAAAACAGTATGATTCTGTTTTACATTATTCTATGCCAGTTTATAAATTAGAAGAGCAGGAAAGTTTCTTAAACCCTATGATTGTCGCTTACCTGAATCTCAATCGCGATCCTATGGAACTCATTAATACTCCCGGTCTGCGACTTTCAAAAGAAAAACGAAGCAAGTTTTTACTCTATGCAGGTGAGCAGAGTCTGCTGGTGAGCAATCAGGATGCTGCTGATGTTTATTTTGATCAGGTTTTAGGTTCAGATACTTTAGAGGTTCCTCATAAAATAATAGGAGAGGCAGCCTATTATAAAAAAGATTTTAAAAAAGCCATTGCAGAATTTTTAAAAGTTAAACAGCAAGATTCCCTAAATCTTGATGCCATAAGTTTTTTAGCTAATTCTTATGCTCGGCTGGATCAAAACAAAGAAGCTCAGCAAGAAATAGAACTGCTTAAAAGTCTGCGAGATGATTACCAATTCGGTAAAATTGATTATCTTATGGCGCGTTATTACGCTGTTTTAAAAGATGATACACAAGCCCTTTATTATCTAAATAGAGCAGTTGCTGCCGGTTTTTTGTACACATTGTACTATTATCAACACGACCCCCATTTTATCCCTTACCTTGACACTCCTGAGTTTAATAAAGTTATGACCTACTGGTATTAAATTTTAAATTATTATAAAATAGTCAAATGTCAGGTAAATTGTTAGCTGTACACTTTCAGCAAATCATTGAACTTATAAGTGTCATAATATGGCCGGTTACTTTTTTAATAATCATTTTTAAGTTTAAAACATTCTTTGGCGGTGCCATAAACCGCATGCAATCTATTAATGCAAGTGCCACGGGTCTATCGATGACTTTTGAGAATAAGATTGACCAGGCAAAAGCATTGCTTGTTAAACTGGGACCGCAGCCTACCTCAAAGGCAAAATCAATAATTATACCTGATGGCTCAACACCATATAGTGATGTTTTAAAGATTAAAACGCAATTAGAAAAACTGATAACAGAAAAAGCCGAAGCCTACAATATTTCTTCGTCAGACAAAAATCCCATGAGTCTTACATCAAAACTCGCAGAAATAGGATTACTCACACTTCAGCAGGCAAGAGCTATCAATGCTGCTCTGGATATCGCAAACTCTGCAGATAAAAATCTCACGGCCAGTCAGGCAGATATCGTGCAACAACTCTACGACCGTGTAACTCTATAAAATTAATAACCATGAACAAATTATCTAATTCTTACGCGTTATTAATAGGAGTGGGAAATGACTATCCTGAAACGGCACGGGATGCGACGGCACTTAATAATATTTTGATTGATGAACAATTTGCAGGTTATCCAGAAGAAAACATCATTTTACTTACCGAAAAAAATGCAACCAGAGATGGTATTCTAAATGGTTTTGACAACTTGATTAGTAAAATTAATGAAGACTCTTCTGTGATGCTTTTTTATTCAGGACACGGGGGGTTTTATGAACCTTTTAATCAGTTTTATTTAGTTCCCAATAATTTTGATCCAGATAACTATGAGACTACATGGGTTAAAGCTGAAGAACTTAAAGACAAGATAAATCAAATCAATTCCAGAAGGCTCATTTTCTTTTTAGACTGCTGTCATGCAGCGGGGATGACTCACGGTGAAGTGCGCAATAATTCGGCTACTTCTGCAGCCCATCTTAAAAATCCTGAAGGACTGGCACAAAATATTGATGATGGTAAAGGAATGTCTATTCTGTCATCTTGCAGGGAAGATGAATTATCATGGATTCTGGCAGGTGACCAAAACAGCTTATTTACTAAATGTTTAATTGAAGTATTAAAAGGAAAGCATAAGGATCATTTTGAAGAAGAATTTGTACGCATTTCTGAAGTCTGCCAATATATTTTTAAAAAAGTACCAGAGCGACAACCGCAACAGCGGCCCTATGCAAATCTTCAGATTTATGATGATTTTGTGGTAAGTTATATTCCGAAGGAATTA
This sequence comes from Leeuwenhoekiella sp., assembly GCA_036961055.1. Lineage (GTDB taxonomy): Bacteria > Bacteroidota > Bacteroidia > Flavobacteriales > Flavobacteriaceae > Leeuwenhoekiella. The sequence continues at coordinate 2,921 of JBALXG010000246.1, forward strand.
AGAGCAGAAGTAGAAGAGCACGCCCAACCTCAAACAAGAACAGTTGAAAAATCTGTTAAACCAGAAATAATAACTTCATTTAGAAAACGAGAAGATGCAAAAAAAGCTATTTTATTTGTTCACGGTTTTGCCGGGGAAGGCGCGGCTAGCTTTGGTCAAACTCCTCAATTTTTAATAGCAGATTCTCGTTTTGATGACTGGGATCTGTTTCCTTTTGGTTTTTCAGAATATGTAGATCCTAATTTGGGAAAAGGGATCTGGGCTGCCGCTGATGATATTATTAAAATCGCAGATTATTTAACCACCTCTTTAAAATATAAATTTGGTCAATACGATACAGTAGTAATATTAGCTCATGGTGCTGGCGGACTTGTAGTACAACAGGCCTTAATCAACTTAAAAGAAGATCGCTTAAAAGATATCAGTCATGTGCTGCTTTTTGGAACTCCCAGTGCAGGATTAAAGTCTACATATCTCGAACGTATTTTTAATAAGAAATACAGAGATCTGGATGCTTCAGGTAAATTTATAACAGATTTACGGAGTGGCTGGAATGAGAAATTCAAAGAAGATTATCCATTTATATTTAAAACGATTGCAGCTTTAAATGATGAGTTTGTTACCTCAGATTCGGCTTTTGAGCCTTTTGGCGAAAAGCATAAAATGATGATGGACGGTTCTCATTTTTCAATGATTAAGCCAAAATCATCAAATGATGAGATCTTCAGTCTCATTACAAATCTATTTACTGAAAATGCGACGACTCCAACTGTTGATGACAATGACAAGAACAACGTTCTGGGTAATTATCAAAAAGTGATAGACAAGTTACTTCCTAATGCTTCAGATCTAGATAAAAGAGGATTAGAGCAGCTGGTTTTTGCACTAGAAGAACTTGGCAGGAGTGAGGAAGCAATTACATTGATCAATACAAACCCGCTATCTAAAAATGATTCTGATGTGATGGGTGTTTTAGGTGGGCGTTTTAAGAGAAAGTATTTAAAAGAATTTATTAAATCTGACGGTGAGGCGGCTCGTAAGTATTATAGTGAAGCGCTTAAGCTGGCACAAAATAATGAAGATTGCAGGCAGATTTACTATCAGGCTATTAACCTTGCATTTTTAAGTTTGTTAATAAATGATGATCGGGCAAATATGAAAAAATATGCTCAGATGGCGTTAAGCGCATGTGATGAAGATACTTTTGACAGTCTCTGGCGACTTGCAACTTTAGCAGAAGCAAATCTTTATTTAGGTGAGATTGAAATCTCAAAATCTTTTTATGAGCGTGCGGCAGAAATGGCAGGACAGCGCGAGAAAATTTCTATTCATACTAATGCTTATACTGCATATACAACTTTGTTTGAGACAGATAATCCCAATGATGCCTATATAAAATTCCTAAAAAATAAATTTTTGTCATAATTCATTTATAAGGCGGTCTATGCGCATTTTTACTAAAAAGGCTGAGGTAGAGCATGAATGGCAACAAGCTATTAAAAAACCTATTCCTATAAATTGTGTTCAAATAAATGAGGAATTTCAGGTAAAGACTTTAGAAGGATTAATGCTGGGGAAACCTGGAGATTGGTTAATAGAAGGTGTAGAAGGTGAACTTTATGCCTGTGATGATAAAATTTTTAAAAAGACATATAATTTGCAATAGACCTGCAGTTAATTTCATATTCTGGAGATTGTATTTGAAATGGATTTAAGAATGATGGTGCCTATTCCCAATCAAAAATGCCTTATCCGGCACGATTTTTCTCGTCGTCATTGCCTGACTCGTGTTTTCTCAAGGTAATATATTTATTACCAAATTTGTAGCTTATAGATATACAGAACTATCTAGTATCGTTATAAGATTTCATTTTTTGAAAACTCCGTTTAGCGTAGAGCTTTTTTGTTCTAACGCGTTTTTAAAAATATCTTCTCCTCTTATAGTCAGATTCAAATCTTTATTGAGGAATAGAAATTGAAGAGAAAGCCCAAATGAGCTTCTGGCTTTGGTTTAAGACACCGTCTATTCCTGGGAATTCATATTCACATCACTGCAGAATTTAATTAAATCAGA